>NZ_JAGXJM010000436.1:0-252 GCF_019091445.1 Streptomyces sp. GbtcB7 | reverse complement strand
AGATGTGCACTCGAAAAAGAAGTGGCAATAGGAGCCAGTTATATTTATTGGTCATTTTCACATGTCAATACACAAAGTTAATATTCATTTAATCATGTTAAAAATAAATAAAATAAATTCATGTAATCAGGATCTTCGATAGATTTAGAATCTATGCGATTTAAGCCTTAGCTTGGAAAAAAAATTATGTTGGTGCCAATGTTGAGATGGGAGAAGAGCAAGATTATATTAATAATAAATATAATCATAAAC
>NZ_JAGXJM010000435.1:0-252 GCF_019091445.1 Streptomyces sp. GbtcB7 | reverse complement strand
CGCCAACGCGCACGCCCGACGCGCCCTCGCGGCGGCGGGTGGAGTCCCACGCCGCGGGAATGGACACGGCACGGCCCACCCCCTCCACGGCGACGTCGACCCCCTGGTGGCCGGTGAGGGAGCGGATCCCGCGGGCGGTGGTGTCGGAGGCGTCGACGTAGAGCGGGGCATCGGTCTCGCGGGCTAGTGGCCTCTTCTCCGGAGAGATGTCCACCTCGAAGACCTGACTCGCGCCCGCGTTCCGCGTCGCCT
>NZ_JAGXJM010000434.1:0-252 GCF_019091445.1 Streptomyces sp. GbtcB7 | reverse complement strand
CTCGACCTCGGTGAGTCGGATGCCGCGGCCTTCGCCGCCTTCGTCGCCCGCCACCCGCGCATCATCGCCAAGAACCCCGGCGGCGTGGGCGGCAACGGAATCACGCTCGTCGACTCCGCCGACATCGGGGACGTCGACGCCTTCCGCGATCGGCTGCTCGCCGACGGTCAGACGCTCGTCGAGGAGGTGCTCGTGCAGCATCCCGACATGGCGGCGCTGTACCCCGGGAGCGTCAACTCGCTCCGGATGGTG
>NZ_JAGXJM010000433.1:0-252 GCF_019091445.1 Streptomyces sp. GbtcB7 | reverse complement strand
GCGGGACGACGGTTCGGTCGGCCCCGGCGGCCCCGACGCCACCCCGATGCGCAGCTACGAGTGCCCCACCGACTTCCGCGCCAACCCCACCACCAAGTCCCCGCCGACCACACCGATCACCGGCGCGTAATCGTTTCGGGCAACTGTTGCCTCGCCCCCGCCGCGCCTACCCATTCCCATCCCCTGGAGGCTCCCCCCCCAGACCCCCTGTCGGCCTGAACGGCCTCGGCCTCATACGCCGGACGGGCTGGA
>NZ_JAGXJM010000432.1:0-252 GCF_019091445.1 Streptomyces sp. GbtcB7 | reverse complement strand
ACGTTTTATTTTGGCAATGCATTACAGTTTATGTGCCAGAATTAAGCTAGAAAATTTTGAATAGCTGACTATAACTGATTGTGATTAAAGAAAGCACGCTGGAAATTAACAATTAAAATTGATTTCCATTAGTAACAAACTTAACTTCATCATAACACTCAGCATAGCTGAAATGTCAAAAACACAAAATAACAAATAATATACTGAAGAAAATCATGAATCAACTCAGAGGTTGGATTTATTTATTTCATA
>NZ_JAGXJM010000431.1:0-252 GCF_019091445.1 Streptomyces sp. GbtcB7 | reverse complement strand
AGGGCGTCGCAGCCGTCGAATATCCGCCTGTCATGCGCTTCGTCGAGAAGCAACAGCAACCGCGTGTTTTCTATCGTTCCCGCAGCTATGACGAAATGGTCGGCGTGGACCATGAGCGTCGAACCTGCCTGACCGCGGCACAGGGCCGTATCCAGACGCTGCGACAGCCGGTCTGCGGTGAAATCGCAAACGGTCGCATCCATCCACACGTCGACAAGCGGGTGGCGTGACAGGTCGCGTTGGAGGATGCTC
>NZ_JAGXJM010000430.1:0-252 GCF_019091445.1 Streptomyces sp. GbtcB7 | reverse complement strand
AAGAAATTTTTTTGTTTTGATGTTAAGTTAGTGATATAGCCCCATGTAAAGCAAATGCCCCCCCTATCAATTATTTTTCCACATATTTATTTCATATGCCTGTAGCTTGTAAAATATAAGCAGCGATTTTTTAGTATGCAAGACAAAAGTGTATTACAAGATGGTTAAAATTTTCTTTTGATATATAATTGGTATGACAAAAGCATGTCAATAAAAGGTCTACACTCGAACGTATATTGCAAGATAGCTAAG
>NZ_JAGXJM010000429.1:0-252 GCF_019091445.1 Streptomyces sp. GbtcB7 | reverse complement strand
AAACCTCTTCAACCAAGTGCATGAGATAAGAACAGAGCGCCGGGACTGCTGCTTCTGTTCCTGCGTAGCCATCGGTGGGCGATGGATGTCAACGGTGGGTGGGTGGTGGAGGACATGGATGATATAACTCGGGAGACATGGCATGTTGGTGGAGGGCGAAGGGGGGCGGCCGACATCGGCGCCAACTATGGGTGCTGCTGCCTCTTACAACGTACATGGTCCGCTCCTCCCCACATGATGAGGACGCCGCTT
>NZ_JAGXJM010000428.1:0-252 GCF_019091445.1 Streptomyces sp. GbtcB7 | reverse complement strand
GAACCTGGCGCATGCAGGCTGACGCGTCAGCCGAATCGCTGGAGGACCTGCTTGCCCGTCCAGACCTTGATGACTACATTTCGAATGCGATTCACGATGAGCAAGAATTCGCTGACATAGTCGCGGCATCCTCTGGCGACGAAGTGGACACCGTCCGACTTACCGTGAGGCGGCCCGACGGGCGACTATTTCATTCTGCGTCAACAGCCCTCGGTGTGATCGGCGGCCTTCTTGCCTGGGCCACTAATGCGG
>NZ_JAGXJM010000043.1:0-83388 GCF_019091445.1 Streptomyces sp. GbtcB7 | reverse complement strand
CCTCGGTGGAGGGCATCACCGGCCGCTACTTCGACGACTGCGCACAGGCCCAGACAGTCACCGAACGAGCCGGTGCCATCGCCGGCGTCGCGCCGTACGCCCTCGACCCGGAGAACGCCGCCCGACTGTGGACCATCTCGGAGACGTTCGTCGGCTAGATCGTCTCGCACTGGGTGCGGTCGTTGACATTCCCGCTGTGTGTCCAGGCAGATCGGCCACTGCCCAATCGGGCTGCTCGCTGCCTGCGCAACCGGCTCGGGCGAGTCCACGTCGTCCGAGTGGAAACGTGAGGTGGAGCGAGGGCACTCGCGCATGGCTGGGCGGACCACCAGTGGACCCCGGCGCAGGTCAAGACGCCCATCGAGTTGCCTGTTCCACGTCTCCTGCGCGGTCGGAAACCAGGCAGTTGTTCAAGCGGCACAGCTGGTCGTGGCAACAGCCGGCCCGTAGGGCCAACGAGCGCGACTATCAGGCAGCTTGCTCCGCCACAGGCACTGACACTCCTGCGGGACGCGATGGCTGGGACAGACCCTGGGCATCTGACCTGGCATGGGCTGGGTCTGTTCGCCGCGGTGTTCGCGCTGGTGTGGATCGCCTGGTTCAACGGCACCCTCCACCACGAACTGCACGGCCACGAGGATGCCCGCGGCCGGAGCATGTTCCTGCTGCAGATCCTCGTACTCGTCCCGCTGGGCGCGTTCATCCCCGAGGCCGGCGGCGCACGCGGAGTCGCGTTCGCCGTGACCGCGGGGGTGCTGTTCGCGGTCCTGGCGATGCTGTGGCTGCTCGCCGCACGCGGCGACAGCCCCGAATTCCGCCGCCCCAGCAGGTTGTTCGTGACCGGGACGGCAGCCTGCGCGCTCGTCCTGGCCGCAAGCGCCGCCCTCCCCGCAGAGACCCGTGTGCTGACGTGGGGCCTTCTGGCCGTCGCCTACCTGGCGGGATTCGCTGCCATGGTCGGTACGGCCACCCCGGTACAGGCGGTCGCGCTCAGCGTGACCGACGCGCTCACCGAACGGTTCGGGCTGTTCATCATCATCGTGCTCGGCGAGACCGTGACCGGCGTCGTCGACGGACTGGCCCACGAGCCGACCAACGCACTCACCCTCGCCGTCGGGCTCATGTGCCGTCATGGTCCCCCTTGTCGAGCATGCCCACGACAGCCGAACCCCTACCGCCACGGCCAGGGTGCTCTGCGGCGGCGTGCGGATGCCGCAATCCACACCAGAAGACCCTCACCTGTTCAAGTACCCAGCACGCGTGTACCAACGTCCCGGGACAACACACCCAGAGCCCACGTAGCTTCCTGTCGCCTCGGCCCTATGCCCCGAGTCGAGTGATCTGCTCCGTCCGCAGGATGTGGGGTCCTGCACCGTCCAGCCGCACAACAGCGATCATCGCGCGCCCGAGATGCTCGGTACTGGTCACATACCGGGGTGCGAGACGACGCAGGAGTGGATAGAGCCAGGACGTGAGCCGGTAGAAGAGCCGGTACCACCTCGTTCCGGAAGTCTCTCCGTGTACGGGCTGGATCCATCCGGGACGGAAGGCGTAGGCGTGCATGTCCATGGCCAGCAGCGCATTCTCCGTGCGGCCCTTGACCCGGGCCCAGAAGGTACGCCCTTGCTCCGTGCTGTCGGTGCCTTCTCCTGACACATATACGAATGTCAGGTGTGCATTGTCGGCGGCCACGACCCGCGCGGCTTCCATCGTGTAGGTGTAGGTGATCTTCTCGTACTCCGCGTTACTGCGCCCTGCCGATGACACGCCGGCACAGTAGAAGCATGCGTCAGCGCCTGCCAGATCTGCTGCGATCGGAGCCAGGTCCGCGAAGTCCGAGTGGAGAACTTCGCGAAGCTTGGGGGCGTTGCGGCCAAGTGACCGTCGGGCGACGGCGATCACTTCCGTCACTCCCGGGTCCTCCATGCAGGCGCGGAGCACCCCTTGCCCCACCATGCCCGATGCTCCGAAGAGGATCACTTTCATTTTGGCTCCTTTGCGGTTCTGTCCCACCGGCTCGCTGCAGGCGTTGCAGCTGCTGGCGGCGGGCACGTCAGGAAGAGAAGATGTGCAGTTCGGAGAGCTGAGCGGCGGGCCAGCCGGTGTTGGCCGTGAAGGTCAGTTTCAGGTAGCGGGTGCGGATCAGCGGGCCCAGCGCCACCGTCACCGCGTTTCCTGTCGATGAGGCGAAGGTGTACGGGGTCGCCGGGACCACTGTTCGGCAGTCATGGCCGTTCGTGCAGGCATCGATGGCGATGGTCTGGCGGCGTGAGTTCCAGTCCGCGAGAGGCGGAAGACGCACGACGAGCGTGCGGACGTCGGTTGGCGGGCCCAGGTCCATCTCGAACCACTGAGGAAGCGCGTTGTTGGCGCTTTCCCAATACGTCGTGGTGCTCCCGTCGACAGCGTTGGACGGAACGTAGTTCTGGGTGTAGCTGCTGGCTGTCGCCGTCTGGTGCAGTGCCAGGTTCACGTTGTTCTTCGGGCTCGAAGCGGGCGTTGGTGAGGCGGAAGGCGCCTGCGTGCGTGACGGCGCTGCGTTGGGAGAGGTGCCGGCGGTGGGGGATGCGCTTGTGCCGGCGGCGCTGGGGGATGTCGTGGCTGCTGTTGTGACGAGGGGCGGCTGCGTCGTCGGAGTGGCAGGTTCGGGTTTTCCCCGGCCGCCTGACAGCAGTGCTACGGCTGCGACGGCGGCCGAAGTTGCGGCTACCGCTGTCACGATGGTGGTGGCGCCGAGTGCTGCCCGGTGGCCGCGGTGGCGTACCGGGGTCCCGGTCTGCTGGGCAGAAGGTGCGGGGGTCTCAGCGGCCGCACGGGCGACGGGAACAGGCGCTTTGCTCCGCGTGGTCAGTAAATGGCTGCGGTGTTCGTGCGGTGTGTCGGCGAGGTAGGCGGCGCTGCCCCACCCGAGAAGTCCCTCTGCCAAGGCGCCACGCGGATCCTGCATCATGTGGAAGAGGTGGGCCACGGCCAGAGTGCAGCAGGAGCAGGTGTCCATGTGCTGTTCCAGGTCGAGGCTACGCCGTAGGTCGCCCGGTCTTGTGGTGGCTTCGATGAGACGCTGGAAGCGCGCGCAGGTCTGGTTGCCGTTGCGTTGCAGGTGGGCGTGCAAGTAGGCCTTGTGCAGTGCCTGTTGAGCCAGCGGCTTCAGGGCGGCGATCGCGTCCGGCTCCGTGGCGAGCAGGGCGGCAGTCTCGGCGTCGGGCTCCGCCTCCAGTACGGCGTGCCACAGCACGATTCGGGTCCGTTCGGGCAGGCTGTGAAAGGCATCGAGCATGGTGCCGTCATGCGGTCGTGCGCCGATCGGAAGCAGCCGCCCGCGGGTCGTGGTGCCGGTTGCTTCAAGGCAGGCGACGAAGCCGGGAGCAAGGTGGTCGCTTCTGCCGTCTGCGGCCCAGCTTGCGGCCGTCTGCTGGACCAGCATGAGTAGCTGGTGGCGCCAGATCCCGCGCGGCTGGATACCGCGGCGAATCTCCAGCGTGGCGAGCGAAAAGGCATGGGTGGCGAGCGCGGACGCCGCGGCAGGCCATCGGCTGCACAGCCGGGCATAAGCCAGTGCGGCGGGGATGTGACGGTGGCCAAATGCCTGGACCGGTGGCGTCGAGGCCGCAGCCCGTCGGCGGATGCGGTCGGTGAGTTCCGCGTCAGGCACTGCTTGCTCTGGTAGCCGGCCGGTGCCGGCCTGACCGGCGGCGTCGGGTTCGGACACCACGCGTGCCTCCTCATGTGATGCCTCTGGCGGCGGCCGGCGCGACGTGCGCGGTTGAGCGGGTTGTCGGCGTCGCGGACGGCGAACAACAGACTCTGCATGGTGCAGAGCCATCGGCCCTGATCGTTCCGCGGCCCGATAATATACACATGTAAATTAGTCGTGCGAGGGTTTCCATCCGGTTAGTTACATGGAACGCGGCCTGACCGTGGGTCGCTTCGACAGGCCATCAGCAGTGCGGTGACCGTTCTCCATCGGGCCTGAGGCTCGGCCTCACCCAGTCACTCCTGGGTCACGTACTTCACGGCAGAAGGGCACCGGGACCGCGCACCACTGAGCGACTCTCGCATTCAATCGTGTGGCTGGGCGCGAGCGCGCGGGATCAGACTCCCGTCTTCGAAGCTGAGCCCCGGCTAGCCACCGGCCAGGCAGCCGTGCGGCATCACGCGGGGAGCGTTCAGGATCTCGGTTGCGCCCATTGCGTGGAACCATCCGGCCGCGATGAGCCACCCGCGGACCACGCAGGTCCCGCTGGGGCCGCATGCGCCGGCCACGACCCTGCCCAGAATCCCGTCCAGGTGGGCGCTGACCAGGCGCGCTGGTGATGGCGCGGAACGCCTGGGCGACTCGCTGGTCTCTGCTGGGCATGGCTGTCGTCCCTGCCGGAGGGTGTTGTGGCGGAAGGAGCGTGCGCTGCTGCCTGCCTCGGTCAGCCTTGCCGGCGGGCCGGTACCCCCACGTCGACCAAGAACCAGTTCGTTCTTCGCTCCCAGCGAGGCCGGGACGGCGGACCGGGAGCGGGTCGCCTCGGCCCGGTGCAGACCCTCGGGCGCCCGACGGCGGTACGTCGGTGTCGGCTGAGGCCCTGGCGGCGCCATGAACGGTGCATCCCGCACCGGACTCCGCGAGGCTGGATTCCCGTCCGGCTGGGACTCGCCCTCCAGCCGGGATCGGGGCCGCGAGTGACTCCGGTGGTTGCAGGTGGGCGGTCTCCGTGGCCTGGCCGGGTGGGTCAGGGTGTGCAGGGTCGGGTCTCGGTCCAGTCGACCATCAGACGACGTTCGGTGAAGAGCCATTCCCCGTCGTGTTTGGCGAATGTGTCGAGATAGCGAATGGAAGCGATCATGATCGTGCGCTGTCCGCTGTCGTCGACCGAGATGTGGTGGGCAATGCAGTAGCTTTCGCCAGTTGCGCGGCCCCCGTCCAGCGAGACGGTGCTCTGGCCGTTGAAGTGCGTGGTCGCCCGGTAGGTGTTGAGATTGTCGAACACCGGGGCGAGGGCCTCGCGCCCGTGTAGTTCCTGCGTCGGTTCCGTGGCAGTGGCGTCCATGAACACCAGGAAGCGCGTGTCCTTGGTGAACAGGGCCATCTGGCCCTCGGCGTCGCGTCGGTCCGCGCAGTGCGCGTACGCGTCGATCAGCTCACGAATGGCCAGCCGGTCAGCGGCTTCCTGCGGTGAGATCGGGGCGTGGGGAGCCAAGGCAGTGTCCTTCCGATGTTATTTGACACCTGCATAAAATCACTGGTTGTGGTGGCGGCACAATATGAAGGCGCCAGGTGGCGGCCACGCTGCCGGAAGGCGAGTAGCAGCATGGTGAGCTGAACAGGAGGGCAGTGCTCTGAGCGACCAGATCGATCCCCGGATCACTCGTACCGTCAAGGCCTTCGAGCAGGCCATCGTGGAGCTCGCGTCGCAACGGCCCATCTCCCAGGTCACCGTCGCGGAACTGTCCGAACGCGCCGGGTTGACCCGGGCAACGTTCTACAACCGCTACAGCACTCCGCTGGAGCTGCTCATCCAGGTCCTCTACGCCGACCTGGAGCGTGGTCACCGGCTGGAGGAGACCAGGCAGTCGGGCGGGCATTCGGCTGCCGACCTGCTCCGCATGACCACGGCGGAGGTGGGGGACCACGTCGAGCGGTTCCGGGAGATCTACCGGCTCGCCCTCACCGATCCGGCGGGCAGCGGTGTCTACGACGCGCTTGTGCGTCACTTCAACGACTACGCCCTGGGGTTCATGGCGAGCAGTAGCAGACCGGAGATTCGCGATGCCAGCCGGCGTGTGGTCGCGCAGTTCATGGCCCATGGTTTTGCCGGCGCCATCAAGGCATGGCTCAGCGACCCTTCGGTGACGAAGGACGACATGGTCGACGCGGCCGTGGCCTGCGCTCCTGCATGGTGGGCGCCCGGCTATCTGCCGCACACGTCCTGACCTGTCTCCCAAGGAGCGCGTCAGCCAGGCCCGGGGTGTCCTTGGCGACGGTACGCTCCTGGCGCCCGTGGTCACCGTGGTCCTCGAGAGCGAGCCCGCGACGGCACGCGAGATGGCACGCGGCTTCCTCGACCTGTACGTCCAACTGACCAACTACACGACCAGCTTCAAACGCCGGGGCTTCACCGACGAAGACTTCACCGGCGGCAGCGATTGTCTGGTCGACGCCCTCGTCGTCTGGGGCACCGACGACGCCGTCAGCACCCGCCTTGCCGACCTCACGGGCGTCACCCAGGGCGAGGCACCCCGCACGGAGTCCGCCAGTGGCCTCCCGATGTTCGGCGACGACCACATCCCGTCCGGCGAGGGGAGGGCAGAAATGACTGGCGTCAATCGCCGATTCCGCCTCGCGGCCCGCCCGGTCGGCGCGTTCAAGGATTCCGACTTCGAGCTTGCCGAGACGCCGGTCCCCGTGCCCGGCGAAGGGGAGCTTCTGGTCAAGGTCACACACCTGTCGATCGACCCTGCCATGCGTGGCTGGATGAATGCAGGACTCGTCACACCGGTTGAGGTCGGAGCGGTCATGCGCGCGATCACGATCGGGAATTCGCCCTGTCGGACGGAACGGGGGTCTACAAAGTCCACTCTGAGGAGGGCAGGTCGCTCGCGGTATCTCTCGGCGTCCTGGGAATGACTGGCATGACCGCCTGCTTCGGGATCCTGGACATCGGCCGGCTCACCGCAGAAGACGGCAAGCGTGAGCCGCCTTCGGGCGGGCGCGGCAACCTCATACCTCACGCTGCGCCACAAGGTGCGTCGTCGTCCGCCTGGCCTGACCGTACGGGACCAGGGTGGAGCGCCCACCCGACCTACCGGGCGACCGCCTGCCGGGTAGCAGGAGCGCGGCCACGAGCAGTCCCGGGCAGGGGATGGCCGGGCGGGCCTGCGCCCGCGTGGGGCCGGTTCCCGGGCTCATGCCTGGGAACCGGCCCGAATTCGTCGGCGCGTGCCGAGTTCCTACTGGCCGAAGCCGTAGGCGAACAGGTGGTCGGTGCCCGTCGAGCCTGTCACCGGCAGCGTGATCGACGCCACCTGCTTGGACGCGTCGAGCGGGACCTTCGTGGCGAAGACGTAGGTCTTCACGTTGTCCCGGCCTCCGCTCCCGGTGTTTCGGTAGGCCGTCGTGACGGCCGTCGTGTCACCCGCGAGCGGCTTGCTCGACCCGCCGTTGAGCGTCCAGTCCGAGAAGCCGACGGTCGCCTGGGAGGTGGTGCCGTCGGTGTAGGTGACGGTCACCGTGCCCGAGACCCCGCTGCCGTCGGTCGGTGCGTTGGCCGCCGAGCCCAGCAGGCCCAGTGACGCACCCGACGTACCGGCCGGCATCGGGATGGTCTGACCGGCCATCTCCAGGTTGTCGAGCTGACTGGATGTCACCGTCGGCCAGGTGTAGGAGATGCCGTCGACCGTGAGAGTGGAGCCGCTGGTGACGCCCGCCGCCGACAGCGCGTTCTGCGAGAACGCCCAGCCGCCGCCGTCGAAGCCGCCCGAGTAGCTGGTGCCGTCTGGGTAGATGCCCTCGTTGGTGGCGTACGGCCACAGCGCACCGGCCTTGGCCACGGCCACGCGGAGGGTGGCCCCGCTGAGCGCCGCGCCGGTGCTGTGGTCGGTCAGCGCGAAGGTGACCGGGAAGGTTCCCTCGCTCGTGCCCGCCGTCACATGGACCTTCGTTTCGGCGCTGCCCGAGGCGGGCACCGGCACCGAGCCGGACGCCGTGTCCAGCGTGATGCCGGAGGGCGCCGTCGCCTTCCAGTCGACCGTGACGGCCTTGCCACCGAGGTTGGTCAGGTCGAGCGTGCCGTCACCGGACGCGCCCGGCTGGAGCACCAGGCCGTCGCTGGAGGGACCGGTCGCCGCCAGGACCCGGTCGCCCCCCGTGGTGTCGGACGGCGGTGCCGCCGACGGGTCGGACGCCCAGGACTTGTCGGGTTCGGTGCCGAGCGTGAAGTCGACCGTGCCCGCCCCCGCGAATTGCTGGTACGTCAGCCAGGAGGTGTTCCACTCCTTGCCCTTGACGTCGAGCGACTGCACGTACGGCGCGTCGGGCGCTGCCTGCGGAGCGTTGATCCGCACCGTCTTGCCGTTGCCGAAGGCCACCTTGGCCACCGGGAACGCCGGGCTGCCGAGCGCCAGGGTGTCCGTGCCCGGGGTCTCCGGGTACATGCCGAGCTCGGACCAGACGTACCAGGAGCTCATCGCGCCGAGGTCGTCGTTGCCGAACGAGCCGACCGGAGCGTTGAAGTACAGGTTCTGCTGGGCCTTGCGGACGGCCGCCTGGGTCTTCCACGGCTCGCCGGTGTAGTTGTACTCCCAGGGGATCTCCACGCTGGGCTCGTTGCTCAGGTCGGCGTCGGTGTTGCCGGGGTGCGTGATGTTGTCGAGCAGGCTGTCCAGGTAGGACGAGTAGGCCTTGGCACCGCCGCGCGCCTGGATGAGCTGCTGCAGGTTGAACGGGACCATCGGCGTGTACTGGGCCGAGGTGCCCTCCACGAAGCCGTTGGAGGTGCCGGGGGTGAAACCGGTCGCGAACTGGCCGTCCTTGTTCTTGCCCTGGATGTAGCCGGTCTGCGGGTTGAAGACGTTCATCCAGTCCTGGGCGCGAGTGGCGAACTTCTCGTAGACGGCCGTCTTGCCCAGCGACTTCGCGAAGGCGGCGACGGCGTAGTCGGCGGAGTCGTACTCCAACTGCGTGGAGACCGGGCCGTAGAAGTTGCAGCAGCCGTAGTCGTTCTCGTCCAGTGGGAGGTAGCCCTTCGCGTCCCGCACCGACTCGCCGGGGCGGTCGTTGTTCGGGGCGGTGGCCTCGTGCTGCAGGGCGGCGAGCGCCTTGTCGGTGTCGAAGCTCCGGGCGCCGAAGGCGTATGCGTCGGCGATGATGCCGGCGGCGGGGTCGCCGACCATCACATAGCTCTCGCCGTTGTTCGAGGCCCACTTGGGCAGCAGGCCCGTCTGGTCGTAGCCGTTGAGCATCGAGGTGACGACGTCGCTGGTGACCTTGGGCTCGACCATCGCCATCAGCTGGGTCTGGGAGCGATAGGTGTCCCACCCCGAGTAGTTGGCGTACTGGGCCTGCTGGCCCTTTGCCAGCTTGTGGACCTGGTTGTCCATGCCCATGTACTGGCCGTTGTCGTCGGAGAAGACGTTGGGGTGCAGCAGCGCGTGGTAGAGCGCGGTGTAGAACTGGACCTGCTGGTCCGAGGATCCGCCGCCGGTCTGGATCTTGTTCAGCACAGCGTTCCAGGCGTCGTGGTTCGCCTGCTCGACGGCGCCGAGGTTCCAGTTCTTGATCTCGGTGGTGAGGTTGTCCGCGGCGTTGGCGTCATTCGTGTACGAGATGCCGACCTTCGCGCTGACCGTCGGGGTCGAGGAGGTGTCGAAGGTCAGGTACATGCCGTTCGCACCCGTGGTGGGGGGCTGGACGGCCTTGCTCGCGGCGGACGTCCGGGGCGCGGCGTCGGCGCTCGGCGCCGGGGACGGCGTGCTCGTGGACGTGGTGCCGCTCCCGTGCACGGTCGGGGAGGGGGCCGCGGGAACGGTGAAGTGCTTCTCCTTGAGCGGTTTCGACGGGTGCGCCTGCAGGGTCTGCTGGGCCCTGCCCGCCTTCAGCGACGTCGCGCCGGAGTTGATGGTGCTGCCGACCCAGGTGCCGCTCGCGGTGAACGGCTGGTCGAACTTGATGTCGAAGTGCAGCGTGTACCTGTTGCTCGCGCCGCAGAAGTGACCGCTGTCGATCGAGCCGCGGATCTCCGTGTCGTTCACCACCTGGACGCGGGTCCCGTCCACCTGTGTGGCGCCCCCGCTGAGCTTGAACAGCAGGTTCGCCTGTCGGCCCGCGGGGAAGGTGAAGGTGCCCAGGCCGGCGCGGGTGGTGTCGCTCAGCTGGGTCTTGACGCCGTTCGCGTCCGTGACTTTGTAGTACCCGATGCCCGCCTGCTCGTCGTCGTGGCTGAAGCCGACGGACGCATCGCCGAGGTTGCCCGACAGCGCGCCGGTCACCGGCAGGATGGGCAGGTCGCCCGCGACGCCGCAGCCGGGCCCCGAGACATGGGTGAGGCTGAAGCCGGAGATCTTGTTGTCGTTGTACTCGTAGCCGCCGCCCGAGGGACGGTCGGGCGTCGTGTCGGGACCCCACTGCACCATGCCGGCCGGCATGTCGGGGCCGGGAAAGGTGTCCACCGCGCCGGAGGTGCCGATGAGGGGGTTGACGAGGGACGCGGGGTCCTTCACCAGGGCAGGCGTCGCGGCGCTCGCGGCATGGGCGCCCCCGATCGCCGGGAGTGGGAGTACGGCGATGCCCAGGACGGACACCACCGCCAGGCGTTGGCGGAATCTCGTTCGGTCACGTGGCGCCGTAGAACGTCGAGGTCTGACCATCGGTTGCCTCCGCAGCGGTTCACGATTCGCACATCGGTGCTGACGTCCTCGGGGAACGGGGAACGCCGGCGGGGGGCAACGATGCCGGTCGCTCCGACGGCCTGACAACGTTGCCATGCACGAGTGTTGAGTGAAACGCGAGTGCTTGCGGCATGTCAACGAGGCCAACAGGACTTTCTGAGCGCGAAGTTCACAGCCGGGTGCTCTGAGTGTCGTGATCCCGAGGCCGGCGAGTGGCCACGCCTCCCTGGACCGGCGAGCGGCCCCGGGCCCCCGGCGTGCCTGGCGGTCAGCCACAACAGGCCTTCACGCGCGGGTCCCTGCGGTCGAGGACGCGGACCTGCTCCCTTCGCCGGACCAGCCAGGAGCCGGGCTGAGCCTTGGGGGAGTTGCCGTCTCTCGGCGAAGGCTCCTTGCGCCCGCAGTCACGAGCACACACCACCGAAGGCACGGGCAAGGCAGGGTTGTTCCCGTTGCGACCGGCATCATTCACAGCCTGTCCCGCCCTGCCCTACTCGGCGCACGCCCGCCCTCCGGCGATTCACTCCTTCGCAAACGCGTCGGGTGGACGGCGCCTTGCCCAGGACGGTCGCAAGGGGGGCGTGGACGAACAAACGGTACGAACGTGGCCGTCCATGCTCCGCGCTGCTCCTCCGCGGCGCTTCCGTACCGCCAGTCGTCCGGTGAGCCCGGCCGTGTGCCGGAGAGGGGCGTCCACGCCGCACGCATGCGTCGTCCAAAGCGCTGGAGACAGTTCGACATGCTGTCAGCGGCGACCCCGACGGCCTCTCCCCGACAGCTGCCCGCGTGGGCGGGGCCGTCCCGCTGGGCGGCGGGAGCCGTCACTTGGTCAGGAGCGCGGCGAGTGACAGCCGTGACGCTGCTGTATGCGCGTACATCTAATGTTCTTGACATCTTCCGGGGGCGACGACGTAGGTTGAAGCGATCGCTCCCGGACGGGTGGAGGCCCCGATGCGCGTACGTGGCGCCGCACCACACGGTGCCGGCACGGGGACGCGGCTGATCATCCGGCGGCACGTCGACTACTGCCGCACCGCCTCCGCCGTCTGTCCTTCCGCACGCCCCTGACCCCGTCGGCCCGTCGGGCCGGCCGTCTCGTCGTGCCCTCGGAAGGAACCCCATGTCCGGCCCTGCCCTGCGGCTCGCCGTCGAACTCGACGGTGACGGCGCCCACCCCGCGGCCTGGCGCCGCGCCGCCCACTCACCCGACCACCTGCTGACCCCGCGCCGTGTGGCCCGCGTCGCCGCCGCCGCGGAGAACGCCGGGTTCACCCTGCTCACCCTGGAGGACGGCGTGCTCCCGCCCGGCGCCACGCCCGACGCGGTCGGCCGCATCGGCGCGGTGGAGCGGGCCGCGTTCGTCGCCGCGTCGACGAGTGTCATCGGCATCGCGCCGGTCGTTCCGGTCACCTACGCCGAACCGTTCCACATCTCCAGCCAGTTGGCGTCCCTGGACCACATCTCGATCGGGCGTGCCGGGTGGGTGGTGAGCGAGGAGGTGCGTCCTGAGGCGGCCCGCGCCTGGGACCGCCCCCTCGTCGACGGCGGCGCCGCCCGCGCCCGCGAGTCCCGCGACGGCGTCGAGGTCGTGCGCGCCCTGTGGGACTCCTGGGAGGACGACGCGGTGATCCGCTCCGTGGCCACCAGCCGCTACCTCGACCGCGACCGGCTCCACTACGTCGACTTCACCGGCGACACCTACGCCGTGAAGGGCCCGGCGATCGTCCCTCGTCCGCCCCAGGGCCAACTCGTCGTCCTCGGCCGGCCCGACCTCGTGCCCGCCGAACAACTCGACGTCGCCCTCGTCGAGGGCCACGACATCGCCGCGGTCACCGCGGCCGCGGCCGCCGCAGGAACACCGCGCACCTTCGCCGAGGTCGAGGTCGCCCTCGACACCGTGGACGCCACGGCCGACGAGCGCGTCGCGGACCTCGAGCGGCATGCGCCCTGGACCACCAGCGGACGGCTGCGCCACATCGGCTCCGCCGCCGGACTCGCCACCCTGCTTGAGCAGTTGAGAGGCGTCGTGGACGGCGTACGCCTGCACCCGCTGGTGCTGGACGAGGACCTGCCGGAGCTGTCCCGGCTCGTCCTGCCCCACCTCTTCCAGCGCCGGCACGCCGTCCGCCCGCTGCCCGGCGCGTCCCTACGCACCCACCTGGGCCTCGATCGGCCCGCCAACCGCTACGCCGCCGGTGCGGCGTTCGAGGCCCTTGAGGAGACCCGATGACCCGCACCGACCCCCTCGACGTACCCCGCCCGGACGCACAGCTCCACTTCGGCGTCTTCTTCCAGGGCGTCAACCACTGGACCATCTGGTCCGACCCGGCCAGCGGCTCCCAGATCGACCCCGCCAGCTTCCGGCGCGTCGCCCAGACCGCCGAACGGGGCCTGTTCGACGCGTTCTTCCTGGGGGAGGGGCTGCGGCTGCGCGAGGTCGACGGACAGATCCACGACCTCGACATCACCGGGCGGCCGGACGCCATCACCCAACTCGCCGCACTGGCCGCCGTCACCGACCGGATCGGCCTGGTCAGCACCTCCAACACCACCTTCAACGAGCCTGCCGACCTCGCCCGCCGCCTGTCCGGTCTCGACCTGCTCTCGGAGGGCCGCGCCGGCTGGAACGTGGTGACGACCGACAACGCCTGGACCGGCGCCAACTTCCGCCGCGGCGGCTACCTCGACCACGCCGACCGCTACCGGCGCGCCGAGGAGTTCCTCACCGTCGCCCGCGCGCTGTGGGACGGCTGGGAGAGCGGGGCCGTCTCCGGCTCCCCGGGCGCCCCCGCCTGGGCGGCACCCGGCGCCGTACGTCAAGTCCGCCACAGGGGGCCGCAGTTCGACGTCGACCTCGCGCCCACGCTGCCGCGCAGCGCCCAGGGGCACCCCGTGATCTTCCAGGCCGGGGACTCCGGCGAGGGCCGGGACTTCGCCGCCCGCAACGCCGACGTCATCTTCTCCGCGCATGGCAACGACTTCGACGACGCGCTCGCCTTCGCCGACGACCTCCGGCGCCGCCTGCGCGCCGTCGGCCGGCCCGACGACGACCTGCGCATCCTCCCGGGCACGGAGATCATCATCGGGGCCACGGAGGAGGAGGCCCTGGAGAAGAAGCGCTGGATCCGTCTCCAACAGGTCACTCCGGCAACCGCGTTGGGCATCGCCGGACTCCTGTGGGGCCTGGACCTCTCCGATCGCGACGCCGACGGTCCGCTGCCCGACGAGGACCCGGTCGTCGCCGAGAACGACGGTTCCTTCGGCGCCCGTCGTATCGCCGACCCGCGCAAGGTGGTCGCCGAGTGGCGGGAGAAGGCCGAGGCGCACCGGTGGTCGCTGCGCGAGACCGTCATCGCGCTCGGTCCCCAGCGCGGCCACGTGGGCACTCCGGCGGGGCTGGCGGACAAGTTCGCCCACTACGTCCGGCACGGCGCTGTCGACGGCTTCAACGTCACGCCCTACCTGATCCCAGACGGCCTCGACGACATCGTCGACCTGCTCGTCCCCGCACTGCAGGAACGCGGTGTCTACCGCACCGAGTACACGGGTACGACGCTGCGCGAGCACCTGGGCCTGCGGGAACCACTCACCCACCGCTCCACGACCGACCGGCGGCAGGCCGGCTGACCCGCTCCGCCTCGGCGGCGAGGGTCCATCCCATCAGGACGAGGCCCCTCGGGCGCCGCGAGCACGTCCTCGCGGCGCCCGACTCAGTCAGTCTCTCTTCCTGCAGTCTCTCTTCCTGGGGCGGTCGGTGTTCAGTCCTGTGCCCGTGCCGGTCCTGAGACGTCGGCCGTCTCCCCCCGCACATCGCCCACCGATCCGGACTCGGCGAACGCCGGCTCAGGGGCCGGTGATGTGGTCGGCGATGGGGTCGGTCCGGGCGCGGTCCGCGGCGCACGGCGCGAGATCCCTACGCCGAGAAGGCACAGCGCACCCCCGGCGAGCGCCAGGCCCGACGGGAACTCTCCCAGCGTGGGCCAGGCCAGCACCACGGTGATGGCCGGCACGATGTAGGTCACTGCTCCCAGGCGACCCGCGGGCATGTGCGCCAGAGCGTACGACCAGGTCCAGAAGGCCAGTGCCGTCGGAAGCAGTCCCAGGTACACCACTCCCGCCCAGCTCCCGGCCGACGCGTTGCCCAGATCCGTGACGAGCTGTCCCGCGAAGGGCAGGCAGGCGATGGCGCCGATCGTGCTGGCGTAGGCGGTGACCTGCAACGGCGACGCGTGGGAGAGCGCGGGCTTCTGGAAGATGACGCCGACGGCGTGACCCGCCGCCGCTGCCATGCAGAGCAGCACGCCGACCACGGCGGTGTCGCCACCGCCGCTGGAAGCCCCTGCCAGCGCCGCACCCACGAACGCCACCGCGAGGCCCACGAGCAGGGGACGTGGGAAGCCCTCGTGCAGCAGGAACCCGGCGAGCAGCGCCACCAGGAGCGGACCGGCGCCGACGAGGAGGGCCGCTGTCCCCGCCTCCGTGTGCCGCTCGCCCCAGTTCAGTGCCACCATGTACAGCCCGAACCAGAAGACGCCCATGCCGACGATCCCGGGCCAGGCGGCGCGCGGTGGCAGCCCTTCGCGTCGGACCGTCACGACGGCGAGGAGCGCGAGAGCTCCGACGAGAAGGCGGCCCAACGCCAGGGAGCCGGGGCGCACGCTTTCGCCGATGTGCCGGATCGCCACGAACGCCGAGGCCCACAACACCATGGTGAGCAGTGCGGCGGCCAACGCGGTGACCGGGGTCTTCGCGGCGACGGGGGACGTCTCATGCTGTGCCATCGGGCAACTCCCTGTTCGCTCCGCGCAGGACGCGGCGGAGAATCTTTCCTGTGCTGTTGCGGGGCAGCGCGTCGATGAACTCGACGTCCTCGGGGACCTTGTACGAGGTCAGCCTCGCCCCGGTGGTCGAGCGGATCGTGGCCGCCAACGCGGCGAGTCGGTCCACTCCGGGCTCGGCGACGACGTAGGCGCGCAGGCTCGTCACACCGTCGGCCCGCCGTACCGAGCACACAGTGGCCTCACGTACCCCGGCGATCCCGGTGATCAGGTCCTCCACCTCCGTGGGATGGACGTTGGCTCCGGCGACGATCTCGATGTCGTCCACGCGCCCGAGCAACCACACCAGACCCTTGTCGTCCACGCGTGCGGCGTCTCCGGTCGTGAACCACTCGTCCGGGCCGAGCCGGTGCGGCGGCAGGCTGCCCCGCGTCACACCGGGGCCGATGGTGGGGCCGGCGATCTGCAGTTGCCCGACCTCGCCGTCGGGGACGGGCTTGCCCGCGTCGTCGACCACCCGCACCTGGTACGGAGGAAGGATGCGGCCCAGGCTGTACGGGTGGGTCTCGTCCGGGCCGTTGGCCAGGACGGCGTGACCGATCTCGCTGGTGCCGCAGATGTTCAGCAGACGTGGTCCAAGGACGCGGCGCAGCCTGTCCTCCAGGGGCCGGGGCAGCGTCTCGCCGGCCACGAGCGCCAGACGCAGTCGGCCCAGCAGGCCGACGGCCTCGGGGCGGGCGAGCAGCCGGGCGTAGAAGCTGGGCTGGGCGTAGAAGACGCTCACCCCGTGGCGTCGCAGGACCAGCGGGACGCTCGTCTCGTCCGCCCGCTGCGGCGTCAGTACGACCACGGCGCCGCGCTGCAGAGGAAGGAGGACCGAGTTGCCCAGCCCGTAGGCGAAGTACATCCGCGACACGGAATAGCAGACCTCGCCCTGGCGGAGCGCGAGGACACCGCCGATCGCCCGGTCGAAGTGGAGGGCGTCGCCGTGGTCGTGGAAGCACAGGCGAGGTGCCCCCGTGGTGCCGGATGTGAACACGGCGAAGGCGGGAGCGTCGGACGTCAGCGGCTCCGGGGCGCCGCCGGTGTCGACGTCGTCGTTCGCGGGGCCGTAGCTCTCCGTCAGTTCCCTCGGCGTCACGCTGCGGCCGCGGAACTCCTTTTGGAGTGCCGCGTCGGAGACGACCAGTGAGGCCTCGGCGATCTCTTCGCTGGAGCGCAGTTCGTCGGCGTGGAAGAACGTGTTCACCGGCACGGCCACCGCGCCGATCCGCAGAACGGCCAGAAACGTCACCACGAAGGCGACGCTGTCGGGAAGCGCCAGCAGCACCCGGTCCTCGCGCCGAACACCCAGTCGTCGCAGGGCCCCCGCGGTCCGGCGCACCCGGTCGTACACCTCGCCGTAGGAGTAGCGGTGCGTTCCCTGGAGGTACGCGGGCCGGTCGAGCCAGCCTTTGTGCCGCGCGAGCTGTTCCAGTCGTACGGACAGATTGCCGTCGGCCGGGGCGGACTCGGTCGGAACGGCGGGTATGTCCGTGAGGATGTCCGTCACCTGCACACTCCCTCGATCTCCACCAGCAGGTCGGGCCGGCAGACCGCGACGTTCAAGTACGAGATGTCCGCGTCGCCGGGAAGCGTCGACTCGCAGATGCTCCGTACGACGGGAAGGTGCTCGGCGTCGCGTACGTAGACCTTGACCTGGTCGAGGTCCTTGACGTCGTACCCGGCACCCGCCACGCCGTGCCGCCGGAGGTTGTCGCCGCCGACGAGTGCCTCGATGTTGCGCAGTGTCTCCTCGGTCTGCTGCGCGACGTCGTCCACGTGCACCGTGTCGTCGCCCAGGATGCTGGCCGTGCCCGAGACGAAGAGGCTCCCTGTCTCCCGGCCCGGCGCGTCGACGTCCCTCAGGAACGTCGCCCGGGCGAAGCTCGGAGACTTCGGCCCGTATCTGGAGGGGTACTTGTAGGCGGGCGTCTGCCGGGGATTCTCCAGGTGCACGGCGCGACCCGGCTTCGCGGCGAGGAAGCAGACGTCGACGCCCGGGCTGAGTGTGCCGATCCCGGTGGCGGCCGACAGCTGGGGAAAGCGGTCGGCGAAGGCGCCGAACGCCTCCGCCCGGCCTATGCAGAAGTCGCGGTAGGTCTCCAGGCCGTCCGCGTTCGGGCTGGTGATTCCGCCGATGAGGTTCCACATGCGGACCAGGTCGGTGTAGCCGCGCTCCCAGGTGAAGCGCAGGGCGTTCTCGTACAGTTCGCGCACCGGTCGGCGGTACACGGGCTGAGGGCCGAGACGCACCGCGTAGAAGAGATGCTCGCCGTCCTCGGCGAAGACGGCGTCTCCGGCGACGCCGGCCCGTACGGGCAGGCCGGTTCGCCAGATCTCCTCGACCGGAGTGACGTGTTCGTTCGTCATGTGGGTGGTCAGAAGGGGAGCGTCTTCGACGAGAGCGGGCTCGGCGGGGGCGTCCGTGAAGCGGATCCGCCCCAGAACGTTGCCGTGCGGGGCCGTGGGAGCTTCCGACGGAACGGCGACCGGAACCAGGTCGGACCAGAGGCCCTGTAAGCGGGCCTCGGGCTGACGGTTACTCATGAATCTCCTTGTCTCTGCCGCAGCCGTCCGGAGCGCGGTGGATGCGGTCGGCCGGCATGCGCTGCCCGGGCGTTGCGGGAACGTGAACAAAGCGCCCCGGGGTCGGGCCCATGACCTGTCTCCGTTGAAGAATCAATGGCAGCGGCCCTCGCCGGGCAGCCGCCGACTTACGTCAGGCACGATTACGAGGGGGAGACGAACAGTGAACATCGACGGCATAGCGGATCTGCCGGACATCCCGCAGGCGGGCACCGCGGCAAGCGAGGTCTACACGCTCGCCTTACGCAGTGAGTACGTCGACATCCAGCGGTGTGTACGAGATCTCGGCATCTCCGAGGCGGAAGCCGCCGCGGCCATCGAGGATCTCGTCCGGCTGCGACTCCTGCATCTGGTGCACGGCTGCACGTATGCCTACGTCGCCGTCAGCCCGATGTCCGCCTCCCTGCAACTGCTGGCGGTGCAGGACGAGGCTCTTCGCCGACGGCAGAACGAACTGGAGCGGCTGAGGCAGCAGATGCACAGCCTGCTGCCGCTGTACCGGGCCAATTTCGCGGGTGAGCCACAACATCCGCACGTACAACGCGTCGAGGACCCCCGAGCGGCCCGCGGGATCCTCACCACGATCACCGTCGAGGCGGAGCGAGAGATCCTGCTGTCCCTCCCGACCCAGGATCCCTGGGAGGAACTCGCGGACCTGGACCGCGGGGCGTGGCCGGGGTACGCGGGGACGCGTTCCGATCTCCTCCGGGTGCTGCTGCCGGAGGCCGCCAGGTTCGACGTACGGGTGCGGGAGCAGGCGGAGGCACTGCTGCGCGACGGAGGACAGGTGCGCACGGCCGTCTCCCCTCCCGCGTGGCTGCTGGTCGTCGACGCCGAAGTCGCCGTGGTCCCCGTCGGGGAGGGGCAGGGGCTCAGCCTCGTACGCGAAGAGTCCGTGGTCGCAGCGCTGTGGCGCACGCTCAGCGGCGCGTGGGACGAGGCACGGCCCTTCGACGGCAGCTACGACCATGACAGCGCGCGCTCCACCTCCGCCCTGATCGACGAGGCCATTCTGCGCCTGCTGCTGAACGGCCTCGAAGACAAGGTGATCGCCCGGCGGCTCGACATCTCCCTGCGCACCTGCCAGCGGCGCATCGCGGATCTCATGGACGCCCTGGGAGCCAGGACACGCCTCCAGGCCGGCTACGTGCTTGGGCAACGTGGGCGAACCGGCGAGCGGAGGGCTGCGTAGTCCATGGTGAGTGGCCGCACAGCCGCAGCTGGGCTCATGCCCAAGCCCGACTGGAGATGGTTCCGCCGATCAGGCTCGGCCCCGCTCAAGGGGCGTCTTCTGCCCGGCCTCGATGGCCACCGGCAGTCGGTTCTCCATCGGGGGCAGCGGGCAGGTGGCCAGGTGGGTGTAGGCGCACGGCAGGTTCGCCGCGCGATTGAAATCGAGGACGACCGTTCCGTCGGCGGCCGGCGGGTCGAGAGCCAGGGCCCGGTTGGCGGCATAGGTGGTCACCCCGGAGGTGACGTCGGTGAAGAGCACCAGCAGTCGGCCCGGGCCGTGTCCGGGGAACGCGGTCAGGGCCAGGGGGCGTCCGTCCAGTTCGAACTCGACCCGGCCCGGGGCGTCGTACACGTGCTCCAGCCCCTCGACCGCGGCGCCCACGGTCGTCGGACGCGGCTCGTCGAACGCGCGGTAACGACCGGTCACCACCCAGCGGGGATCCGGGGCGTAGGCGGGTGTACCGGCGAAGGCGGTGCGCAACGGTGCGTCCGGGTGCCGGGGCCGGATGATGTCGTGCCCGCCACGCTTGGCCACCTCGATCACGGCATCGCCCCAGACGGCGTCGACGCCACCACGCTCGGGCAGCACTCCGAAGCGGTGTTCACCCCGCACCGGCGTTCCCTCCACGATGAGTTCCTCGCCGTCGTCGAGGACGACGGTGACCCCGGCGGCGCCGGTCCACCAGGCGCCCGGTGCGTCAGGGAATCGCTGCGGCCGGTCGTCGAGCCAGTGCAGGCCGGTGAGCGCCAGGACTCCGTGCGGAGCGGCGAGGCGTTCCTCCTGCCCGCGGTACCACTCCAGCCAGTCCTGGGTGAAGGCCTGAAGGTCCGTTGTAGGGAGCCGAACGGTCATGGGCACTCCTTCGTCTCGCGAGGCTCGGCCTCGGAATGGTGTGAGGGTCTTCGGCTGAGGAGCGGCTGTCTGCTGTCGGCGCTCGGGGATCGTGGAGGGCGGGTGGTCGGGTTGACGACTGGACGCGGTCGGCACACGGTCAACCGGCCACAAGCACAGCCCTGACAGCCCATGCGGCACTAGGAACGACGTATACGCAGCCGTACGCGATCGAGGAGCCGGAGCCCGTCGCTGGTGGTGAACCATCGAGTGTGGTCCACCAGGTACCGGTACGCCAGATCGGCGTTGGTCCGTGATCCGGTGACGCTGTGGAAGTAGCCCAGCTCGGACAGGGCGAACTCCGCGTGCACGAGCGGCAGCAGCTCGGGCAGGGCGGCCGACTCGGCGGGGCTCAGCGGGCGTACCGAGGTGTATCCGTCGAGGAGCGCGTCCACGTCGTCCGGGCGGACGGGCCGGGACGGGTCGAGCCACTGGACGGTGTTGCGCTCGATGGCGGTCGCGAGGTCGTGGACTGCGGTCGTGCGGTCGCTGAGGCCGAAGTCGAGGACGGTCGAGACCGTGCCGGTCGCCGGGTCCCACAGTAGGTTCGAGGCGTGCCAGTCGTTGTGCGTCCACAGCGGTGCCAGGCGGCCGAGGTGGGGCAGCAGACGCCGATGGAAGGGAAGATGGACCGCGCGCAGGTCCTCCCGCCAGGGACGGCCCGCCAACGCCGCTACCAGTGCCGGTCGCTCGGCCACGTACGCCTCCAGCGCGGCCTCGGGATCGACCGCCGCGAAGATGCTGAAGGAGGAGACGAGGGGCTGCGGGCGTCGGCGCGCGGCGCCGAACCCCTCCGCCGCCAGATGGAGTTGGGCCAGTGCGGCACCGGCGGCCCGGGCATGGGCCACGGACGCGAAAGGCGACCACGACAGTGCGTCCCGGTAGAGATCCGTTCCCGTTCCGGCCGTGTGGACCTCGTACACCCACTCCCCGCGCGCCTCGGCCCCCAGCACCTCCACGACCGGCGCACCCCGGTCTCGCAGATACCGCAGGAAGGCGTGCTCCTCGGCCAGACCCTCCAAGGTGCGTACGTCGCTGTGGTGCCGCTTCACGAAGAGCCGCCGCCCGCCCCGCTCGACCAGGGCGGCCGCCGACAGCGGGCGCGGGCTGCGCCAAATCACACGCACGGGGCCGAGGACGGCCTCGACCTCCGCCTCGGTGAGCGGCGGCCAGTCGGGGGCCACCGGTTCCGTACCCATGCCGTGGGCCAGGAGCCCGCTCATCCCGCCCTCACCTCGTTCACCCGGCTCGCCCGGCCGCTGAGGGAGTCCAGCAGCCGCCGTTCGGTCGCCGCGAACTCCGGCTCGGAGAGGGCGTCGAGACCGCGGGGGCCGGAACGCGGCACCTCGATGCGCTCCACGACCGTGGCCGGGCGGGGCGAAAGGACATGCACGGTGTCGGCGAGCAGGACGGCCTCACGAATGTCGTGCGTGACCAGGACGACGGTCCAGCGGTAGCGCTGCCACATGTCGGCCAGCCACAGCTGCATCTCCGTTCGGGTGAGCGAGTCGAGCGCGCCGAACGGCTCGTCGAGCAGCAGCACGGGCCGCTCCAGAACGACGGTGCGCAGCAGGGCCGCGCGCTGCCGCATGCCGCCGCTGAGCTGGAAGGGATACGAGGACTGGAAGCCGTCGAGCCCGAAGGCCTCGAAGAGTTCCCCTGCCCTGCGCCGCGCCTCCTTCTTCCGCACTCCCTGGGCCTCGAGTCCCAGCGCCGTGTTGTCGAGCACCGTGCGCCACGGGAACAGCAGATCCTTCTGGGGCATGTAGGCGACCTTGCCCGAGGCCACGGACGCAGGGGCACCCTGGACCAGGATCTCGCCCGAAGTAGGCCTGTCCAGACCGGAGATCAGGTTGAACAGGGTGCTCTTGCCGCTGCCGCTCGGACCGATGACGGCCGCGAACTCACCCGGCTCCACACTGAGGTTCAGGTCGCGCAGCACTGCCAACGACCCGAACGCCTTTGTGGCGCCCCGCACTTCGAGACTCATGACCGGCCCTCCTTCACCAGCGCCCGCTCCCACGGAAGGACGAGCCGTTGCAGCAGACAGGTCGCCCCAAACAGGGCGATGCTCAGCGCGGCGGTCACCGCGACCGCCGCGAACACCAGGTCCGTGCGGAACGCGCTCTTCTGCGCCTGCATATAGATCCCGAGACCCTTCTCGGCGCCCGCGTACTCCGCGAAGACCGCGCCCACCACGGCGTACGTGATGCTCACCCGCAGCCCGGTGAAGAAGTGGGGCAGCGCGCTCGGCACCCGGACCAGGCGGAAGGCGCGCACCCGGCCCGTGCCCAGGGAGCGCAGCAGCCGCATCGCGTCGCGGTTGGTGGCCGCGAAGCCCGCGGCCAGGTTCGCCGCGAGCGGGAAGAACGTCGTCAGGGTCACCACCAGCATCTTCGGCAGCAGACCGAAGCCGAACCAGATGATCAGCAGCGGTGCGACGGCCACGATCGGGATGGTCTGCGAGGCCACCAGGAGTGGGTACAGGCCCCGGCGGGCCGCAGCCGAGAAGTCCAGCACCACGGCCACCAGCCAGGCGGCGGCGAAGGACAGCGCGAAGCCGAGCAGGGTCTCCTGGAGGGTGGGCAGCGTCTGGTCCCACAGGTCGCCACGGTTCGCCCACCCCTGCGACAGGACGCGGGCGGGGCTGGGCAGCACCGTCGGGTCGACGCCGGCGGCAGTCACGTACGCCTGCCAGCCGGTCACGAGCACGGCGAGGACGAGCAGCGGCGGCCAGACCGCCCGCAGGGCCGTCCTCACTTGGTGTCCGGGAGGTAGGCGTCGGTGAAGAACGTCGAGGCGTCCGGCGCCTTGGTGAGCTTCTTGCCGTTCCTGTCCACCAGCAGGCCGGACCTGAACTCGAAGTCGGCGAAGTCCTGCCAGCGCTTCGCCGTCTGGGTGCCGAGCGTGCCGTCGGTGGCGCGGTAGTACTCCTTGGCGAGCAACGCCTCGCTCTTCTTGACCAGTTCCGTGTTGGTGAGCGTGCTCTTGTTGGCCGCGATGAGGAGATCGGCGGCCTGGCCGGGATGGTCGGCGGCGTATGCATAACCCTTGTCGACCACGGCCAGGAACTTGTTGGCGACATCGGGGTTCTGCTTGAGGTACTGACCGGATGAGGCGATGAGAGTCGAGTAGATGGCCGGGAAGCCGTAGTCGGCGAGCTGGAAGTCCTTGAGGGGCTTGCCCGTGAGCTTCGCCTCCAGGCCCTCCCAGGTGGGCATGGGCATCGCGAAGTCCGCCTTGCCCGCGTAAAGGGCCGCGTATGCCGAGGTGTTGAGCGTGACCTGCTTGAACGTGCCCTCGCCGCCGTCCTCCTGGATGACCTTCTGGAGCAGGGCCTTCTCATAGGGGGCGCCGAAGCCCGCGTACGTCTTGCCGTCCAGGTCCTTGGGGGACGCGATGTCGTCGCGGTCGGCGCGCACGGAGACCGTGACGTTCGTCTTCTGTGTGACGGCGTACACGGAGGTGATGTCCTGGCCCGCGGCGCGCGCGGTGGTGACGCCCTCCTGGTACGAGATCCCGAAGTCCGCCTTGTGGCCGGCGATCAGGGTCTCGGGCGCGGTCGAGCCGTACGGCACGATCTTCAGGTCGATTCCGGCGTCCTTGAACCAGCCCTTCTGCTGGGCGACGTAGATGCCGGTGTGGTTGGTGTTGGGCGTCCAGTCCAGGGCGAGGGTGACCTGGGTGGTGCCGTTCTTCGCGGCGGCGGACGTGGAGTCCTGCGCGGCACAGCCCGTCGCGGCGAGGACGGCGGCGGTGGCGACGGAGAGCAGGGCGGTCGTACGGGATCTCATGGGGGTTTCCTCGGATGGGCGCGGTAGTGCTGGGGGCGTGGGAGAGTCCTCTTCACGCCCGACACAGCGCGCTGTCGACCCGCATGAGGTCGATGGCCATACGTCTCGTCAGTTCCCTTGCCTGGCAGGTCATTCGGCGCCTGCCGGGGCGGTGGCCAACAGGTCGTTCGTGTACGACGACCGCCAGTCGCGGGCATGCGGGACGGCCTTGTGCCGCGCGAGCCAGTCGGCGTAGGGGCCCATGCGGGTCTCGTCGATGACCCCCCAGTTCCCGTTCGCGTCGGTCCAGGTCGGGGCGACCAGGCTGAGGGAACGGGCGATCAGGGGGCGCGAGAAGTAGGGGATCACGCGTTCCAACAGGGCGCGGGCGCCGGCCTGGTCGGCCGCCGCGGAGGCGTAGCCACGGGCGGTGGCGGCCAGGAAGGCACGTACCAGGTCGGGGCGGGCGTCGGCGAGGCTCTCGCTCGTACCGAGGAGGTAGCTGTGATAGCGGGGGGCGCCGATCTCGTCGACCGGCCAGGTCAGGCGCTGCTCTTCGGGAAGGTCGCCGCGCAGGGCGTCCCAGGACCAGTAGGTGCCGAAGGTGGCGTCCGCCTCACCGGCCGCTATGTCGTCCACGGTCAGCTCGCGGTAGCCCGCGTCGACGGTGATCACGGCGTCCGGATCGCCACCGTCGGCCGCGACCAGGTGCCGGACCATGGCGCGTCCACGCGGGGTGGGGTTGTAGGCGAGGCGGCGTCCGGCCAGGTCGCGAGGGCGGGTGATGCCGGTGGGGCGGGCGGTCTGAATCGCCTCCAGGGCACGGTGGTTGACGGCTGCCACGGCGAGCAGCGGCCGGCCGGGGACGGCGCGGCGGGCGAGCAGCCGGTTGGGCGGGAAGAGGCCGAAGTCCACCTCGCCCCGGGCCAGGTACTCCAAGGTGTCGCCGCGTCCCGGGTCCTGGACGGTGAGTTCCACGTCCAGACCCGCTTCGCGGTACCAGCCGCGCTCCCGGGCCACGTACAAACCGGCGGAATTCGGCCAGGGGTGGAAGTAGTCGAGCATGACTCGGACGTGCGACATGGGCAGACGGCTCCGTGGACGGCAGACGGCAGACGGCGGAATGCGGACGGCACTCAGGCGTGCGGGCCCGTGGCCTGGCTGCCTGGTGCGAAAAGGAAAGAGAAGGGGGAGGGGGAGGGGGAGACCGGGCGGGTCAACAACAGGAGCGGGCCGCCGCGGCGGACGCCGGGGGACACTGCTGCTCGACTGCTGAAGACATGCGGTACTCCTACGCGGGCACTGAGGCTCAAGTGATGCGGTCGGCGTTCCCATGGGGACCGGGCCGACAGATGCCGACACCGCTCCCAGACGCCCTCTCAGCCCAACCGGGTAGGGGCTCCCGCGTAGATGGCCGAAACCATAACCCCGGGCAGCCGATGGTGTGCAAACGAGTTCCACGATGTGGGACGAGCTTGCCCAGCCAACGAGAACTCGCAGATCAGGCTCACCCCCGACGGGCACCGCCGGGTTAGCATCCCCGCCATGACCGACCCCCTGCGCCCCGACCCGTTGCTCTCTGACCCCCTGCGCTCCGACCCTTTGCTTCCCGGACCGCTGGTCGACGACATGTGGCTCGCCGCCCGCCTCGGCGACCCCCGACTGGTCGTCCTCGATGCCACCGCGCTGCTGCCGTCACCCCGCCACGACGGCGACCACCGGTCCGGCAGCGGTCGCTCCGAATGGGCCGAGCGCCACATCCCCGGCTCTCGCCACGCGGACCTCACGGGCGAACTGTCGGACCAGGGGGCGCCGTACCACTTCGCGGTCCCGGCACCGGAGGCGCTGGCCGCCGCCCTGCGGCGGCTCGGTGTCCGCGACGGTTCGGAGGTCGTCGCCTACGACAGCGGCGGTGGCATCTGGGCGGCCCGGCTGTGGTGGATGCTGCGGTCGATCTCCGTGCCCGTGGCGGTACTGGACGGTGGATGGCAGGCATGGGAGACGGGCGGACATCCGATTGCCCGTGGCGACGAGACGGGTGGCGACGAGAGGGATGGTGGCGAGACGAGTGCCACTCCGGTCACCGGCCCCCTCACCCCCGTACCTCGTCCCGACATGTGGACCGGCATTGAGACGGTGGGGGCCGTCAGCCGCGGCGAGCGTCCCGGCACGCTGGTATGTGCCCTGCCGCCCGGAGGCTTCGACGGCTCCGCCTTCACCCGTTACAGCCGACGCGGCCACATCCCCGGCAGTCTCAGCCTGCCTGGGCGCGGCCTCCTCGACGGCACGGGCCGGTTCCTGCCTGCCGCCGAACTCGCCGAACGCGTGGGTACGGTCCTCAAGGGCGAGGAGTCACCGGTGATCCTCTACTGCGGCGGCGGCATCTCCGCCGCCGGCACCGCGCTCGCCCTCACGCTGCTGGGCCGTCAGGACATCGCCCTGTACGACGGTTCGCTGGAGGAATGGTCCCAGGATCCATCCAGGCCGCTTACGACGGGCACCTGAGTCCCGGGGCTCACGAGCACCTCTCCGGTCGAGCGGCTAGCCGACGAGTTCACGGACGAGCGCGGCGACCTGCTCCGTCTCGATCAGGAATCCGTCGTGGCCGTAGGGGGATTCGACCAGACGGAGGCGGTCCGCGGCAGGGATCGCGGCGGCCAGCTCCGCCTGCTGGGACGGCGGATAGAGGCGGTCGGAGTCGACTCCGGCGACGAGGGTCCTCGCGGTCACCCGGCGCAGGGCGGTGCGCGTGTCACCGCGGTCGCGGCCGATGTCGTGGCTGTTCATGGCCTCCGCCAGCGTCACGTAGCTGCCCGCGTCGAAACGGCGCACCAACTTGGCGGCGTGGTGGTCGAGGTACGACTCGACCTGGTAGCGGCCGCCGTTCCACGGGTCCTCCGCGCCCTGGGGCGTCCGGCCGAAGCGGACCGCCAGTTCCGGCTCGCTGCGGTAGGTGACGTGGGCGAGGCGACGGGCCAGGCCGAGTCCCGTGTGCGGTCCGCGGCCGGGGCCGGCGTCGTGGTAGTCGCCGCCATGCCAGTGCGGGTCGGCGCGGATGGCGTGGAGCTGGATGTTCGCCCAGGCGATCTGCTCGGCGCTCGCCGCCGCGGCGGTGGCGAGCAGCAGGAGCGCGTCCGTGCGTTCCGGGTACGTCACGGCCCACTCCAGGGCGCGCATCCCGCCCATGGAGCCGCCGACCACCAACGCCCAGCGTTCGATGCCCAGTTCATCCGCCAGGCCGGCCTCCACGGCGACCTGGTCGCGCTGGGTCAGGAACGGGAACTCCCTGCCCCAGCGCCGCCCGTCGGGGCGGCGCGAGGACGGCCCGGTGCTGCCCTGGCAGCCGCCGAGCACGTTCGGCGCGACGACGAACCACCGGTCCGTGTCCAGGGCTTGTCCGGCGCCGATGAGGGCGTCCCACCAGCCGGGGGTGGGGTGACCGGGTCCGGCGGGTCCGGCGGCATGGCTGTCGCCGGTGAGCGCGTGCAGTACCAGTACGGCGTTGGAGCGGTCCGGTGCGAGCCGTCCCCAGGTCTCGAACGCCAGCCGCACACCGGGCAGTTCACCGCCTGCCTCCAGTGCAAGCGGCTTCTCCCGGGTGTGCCACTGGCGGCGCCCGGGCGGGTCCCCCTCCCGCCAGGCCCCGGAGGCCGGCGGAAGGGGGACCGTGGACGGCGTCGGTGCGCTGTTCAGGACGCGCCCTTGGCCGCGCGGAACCCTGCCTCCAGGTCGGCCTTGAGGTCGGCGAGGTTCTCGATCCCGACCGACAGGCGTACCAGTCCGGGTGAGGTGCCGGTCGCCGCCAACTGTGCCTCGTCCAGCTGGCTGTGGGTGGTGGACGCCGGGTGGATGATCAGGCTGCGTACGTCTCCGATGTTGGCGAGGTGGCTGAAGAGTTCGACCGCGTCCACGAATCGCCTTCCGGCCTCGACCCCGTCCCGCAGCTCGAAGGCCAGCACCGCCCCGGCGCCGCGCGGGAGATAGCGTTGCCCCGCCGCGTACCACCGGTTGGATTCGAGTCCCGGATAGTGGACGGCGGCGACCTCGTCGCGCTGCTCCAGCCACTCGGCCAGTGCCTGGGCGTTGGCGGAGTGCCGCTCGATGCGCAGACTGAGCGTCTCGACGCCCTGCAGGAGCAGGAAGACGGAGTGCGGCGAGATGGCCGGACCGATGTCGCGCAACAGCTGCACCCGCAGCTTGATCGCGAAGGCGCCCGGGCCGAGCGCGGGCCAGTACCGCAGCCCGTGGTAGCTGGGGTCCGGTTCGCTGAAGTCGGGGAAGCGCTCGGCGTGCGCGCCGAAGTCGAAGGTGCCGCCGTCGACCACGACGCCGGCGATGGTGGTGCCATGGCCGCCGAGGAACTTCGTCGCGGAGTGGACGACGATGTCGGCACCGTGCTCGATGGGCCGCAGCAGAAACGGGGTCGGCACGGTGTTGTCCACGATCAGCGGAACGCCCGCCTCGTGCGCGACGTCCGCCACCGCACGTACGTCGAGTACGTTGCCTCGCGGATTGCCGAGTGTCTCGGCGAAGAGGGCCTTCGTGTTCGGCCGGATCGCGGCACGCCACGCCTCGAGGTCGTCCGGGTCGTCGACGAACGACACCTCGATGCCGAACTTGGGAAGGGTGTGGCGGAAGAGGTTGTACGTGCCGCCGTACAGGGAAGTGCTGGACACGAGGTGGTCGCCGGCGGATGCCAGCGTCAGGATGGCGAGCGTTTCCGCGGCCTGACCGGAGGCGAGTGCCACCGCGGCAACTCCGCCTTCCAGCGCGGCGACGCGCTGCTCGAAGACGTCCTGGGTGGGGTTGTGGATGCGCGTGTAGATGTTGCCGGGCTCGGCCAGCGCGAACAGGTCGGCGGCGTGCTGGGTGTCGCGGAAGACGAACGAGCTGGTCTGGTAGATCGGCACCGCCCGTGCCCCGGTCGTCGGGTCCGGCGCGGCACCGGCATGGATCTGCTTGGTCTCGAACGACCAGGCCGAGGTGTCGGGGCCGACGAGCTCGTCCTCGGGGGTGTGACCCGCGGTGACGGAGTCGATGGGCTGGCTCATGTTTCTCCCTTGTGCGGCGTGCGCAGTGCGGAGGCGCGCGGGGTTGGTGAAGGCACCGCAGGGCTGTGCGCCGCGCCTGGGCGGGGGCAGCGGACAGCACGGTGCGGAGAGGGGGAGTGATCAGGTGCCGGAGCGGAGCGTCAGCTCTCGGCGGAACAACCCGTGGTGGTGACACGCACGTAGTCGACGTGGCGGCGAGTCGCGAGCACGGTCATGCAGCCAGGTAACCACAGATGGTCATGAAGCACCAGCGTGACGGGGGGAGTTGAAGGACGACCGTGCGCCCTCACCCGCCGGGACACATGGCGGTCGCACCTGCACGCGCGTGCTCTGATCCGGCCGGAAGCCACCGGACAGACCACATGATGCTGCTGGCCCAGTTCTGAGCGAGCCGCCACGGCTGTCCACTGGGACTGCTTCCGCTGCGAGGGGATTCCATGGGGCCGGCCCACAGCCTCGCCCCTCATCGAGCTCGTGGATCGACATCGGCCCGGAGCGCGTGGCTCGACTGCCACGGCTGCGACGAACGGGCGAGTCGTCAGCCCTCCTCCGGGCCCGGTTGCCATCACGAGCGGACTCATGTGCGACGCATTCGGGACGCAGGGGTGGGAACAGACCCGCAGCGCGGGCCGGGAGTGATCCCGACCCGCGCCCTATTGGTTGGCACTCACATGCGCTCTGGAGATCAGCCGAGCAGCTTGCTCGCCAGGGTCGCGGCGTTGTACGAGCCCCATCCGGTGGTGAAGTCCCAGCCGGTCGCGGCGGAGTAGTCGCCGTTGCTGCCGCTGGTGATGTCGTGGAAGCCGGTGCCGCTCGCCGTGTAGAGGGCGGGGTTGGCGAAGCCGAGGTTGGCCTTGCCGGCCGCCGCGGCCTGCTGGTTGTACAGCGCGGCGAACGCCGCCCACTCGGGCGCGGCGGCGCTGGTGCCGCCGACCGAGGACCAGGAGCCCTGCGAGTAGATCGAGACGCCGGGGCTGGGGTTGGCGTGCGCCGAGACGTCCGGCACCTGGCGGTAGCCGCCGCCGGCGCTCTTCTGCACCGCGGTCTGCCAGCTGGGGATCTTGAAGACGGAGGACTTGCCGCCGCCACCGCCGGACCAGGCCACCTCCTTGCTCCAGGCGTTGGACGAGGTGACGGTCAGCTTGGTGCCGCCGACTCCGGTGACGTACGGGTCGCTGGCCGGGTAGTCGACGGAGGTGCCGCCGTCGCCCGCGTCGTCGGAGCCGTCGTCCCCTGAGGCCGCGTAGAAGCCGAGGCCCTCGGCGGCGCCCGCCTTGAAGACGGCGTCCACGGCGTTGATGTTGGAGGTGGTGCGCGCGCTCTCGGCGGCGCCCCAGCTGATCGACGTGGTCGGAATGCCGCTGTCGACGATGGCCTGGTAGGTGTCGACCTCACCGGCGTCGGAGTTGGGACCCTCGAAGACGGTGACGTTCGCCTTGGGGGCGATCGCGTGCAGGACCTCGATGTCCAGCTCGACCTCGACCTGGCCGTCGCCGAGCGAACCGGAGCCGCCGTCCACCTTCTGCACGGTCGGGGTGGGCGAGCCCAGGCTGTAGTTGGTGTCGTACTTGGTGATGTTCGACTGCTGGAAGCCGTCGAACTCCAGCAGCGCGATCTTCTGGCCGCTGCCGGTGTACGTACCGGAGACGTTGTAGCCGCCCTTGAGCTGGGCTGGGGTGTAGCCGCCGCCCGGGCCGTTGTGGGGGGTCACGGTGGAGGGCGCCTGGTGGTGCAGCTGGGCGCGGTTGTTGAGGCCGGACACGTCGCTGACGAGGGAGGCGATGGCGGTCGGCAGGGTCGGCGCGGTCTCGTTGGCGTAGAAGGAGCGCCCGGACTTGGTGTCCTTCCAGGTCGACAGCTTGGTGCCGAAGGCCTTCTCCAGCTGGGCGGCGGTGCCGCTGGCGTCGACCAGCAGGTTTCCCGAGTGGACGGTGCCGACGGTGAGACCCTGCGCGCGCAGGTAGTCCTTGAGCTGCTTGATCTCGGCATCGGTCCGGCCGAAGCGGGCCGCGAACTGACGCTTCGTCAAGTAGTGCCCGTAGGAGCTCGACCGCGGGTTGCTGACCTTGGCGACGAAGGTGTCGAGCGCCTTGTCGTTTCTGGGGGCCAGGCTGATCGCCACCGATATCCGCTTCCCGGCGGCGACGTTGCCGGTGTGGGTCGCGTTCTGGTTCAGGCCCTTCAGGACATCTCCGGTGACGGCCGCGCGGGTTGAGTGCGGCTGGGGGGTGCCGGCGGCGTAGGCGGTGGGGGCGGCGGCGAGCAGGGCCGGCACGGCGACCAGGCCGAGCAGTTTCAGGCGTGACTTCACTGAAGTCCTCCGGAGAGTGGGGGTGGTGTCCCGGAAGCGGAACGGCTTCACCGTAGGAACATCAGCCCCACCCGCATAAGCGGGGGAACCCTTGCGTTACGTGTTAACTGCGGATGTCACGTGAACTGCGGATGTCACGTCAACGGCGTGTGCCGCGCGCACGGGGAATCCGGACGCGGCCGGGCTGACTCGTCATCACCGCCTGGGCCGGGGGCTTCACTTGGTCGTCGTCGCCGGAATCAACGGCCGCCCCGGACGCGATGACGGCGACCGCCATCGCATGGGCCAGCGCGGTGCGCGAGCGGACCCCGACCTTGCGGTAGACCCGCGACAGGGCACCTTCCACCGTCTTCACGCTGATGAACAGCTCCGCGGCGACTTCCCGGTTGGTGGCCCCGCCGCCGACCAGTCCGGCGATCCTGGCTTCCGTGGGGGTGAGTTCGGGCCCGCCCGCGCCTGCCTCACCGCTCCGCTCTCCGGCTTCCAGCCGCGCCAGCTCGTCCCTGGCCCGCGCCGCCAGCGGAGCGGCGCCGATCAGCGTCGCGGTCTCCAGGGCCTCGCCGAGGACCGCTCGCGCCGCGTTCCTGTGGCGGGCGCGGCGCTCGACCGCGCCGAGCGCGATCAGGGTGCGTACCAGCTCCACGGGCAACGGAAGTTGACGTAGGCGGTCCACGGCCGCACGCAGTCGTACCGCCCCCTCCTTCGCCCGGCCGAGCCCCGCCTCACGCAGCCCCTCCGCCCGCTCCAGAGCTGCCAGTACGCTCCCGGGCGCATCGCCGGACGCACGCGTGCGGGCCTCGCGGAGCACCGCCCCGGCCGCGTCCGTCTCACCCAGGACGACCAGGGCCTCGGCCAAGTCGCTGTACCAGTGCAGCAAGGGCGGATCGGCGGCGGACATGGCCTCGCCGAGTTCCTTGACGCGTTGCAGTGCCTCGACCGCGGCCGCAGCCCCCCGTGGGTCGCCGACGAGCAGCTCGGCCTGCCCGAGCACCGCCAGCGCGCGCAGCAGGAACAATCGGTCGCCGTCCGCCTCCGAGGCCCGTACCGCCTGCTCGGCGAGGTGCCGGGCCTCGTCGGCGGTGCCACCCGCGGTCGCCGCGAGCGCCGCCGCATACAGCGCCGGAGCGGCCTGTACGCCCGTCTCGGCCATGGCACGCGAGCAGCGGGCGGCGGTGCGCAGCGCCTCCTGGCAGTCCCCGGAGCGCACCTGAATACGGGTCAGCGACACCAAGGTCGCCATGACCTCCTCGACCCCGGCGAACTCGCCGATTTCCGCGAGGAGTCCGGCGACCTGGTCCCGGGCCTCGGTCACCTTGTCGGAGTCCAGGGCGAGGATCGCCCGCATCCGGATCAGTCCCCAGCTCTCCGGTCCGGCGTCGGCGCCGCCGACCAGAGTGAGTGCCTCCTCGAGCGCGGCGTCGGCGGCCACCGGTTCCCCGGCCAGGGACCGCACCCGGGCGAGGGTGGCGAGCGCCCCGATCCGGGTGTCGGTGTCGCCCGCCCGGGCCGCATGCCTGGCGGCGCGCCGGGCATGCCGGGCCGCCTCCTCCAACTCCCCGCACAGCAGGCCGCGTACCGCCGCCCAGTGGTGCAGCCATGCCTCGGCCTCCGGGTCGCCGTCGGCGTCCCGGAGGCCCTCCTCGATCAGGTCATGGGCGCCCTCCAGCGCCTGCCCGGCGTTGCGCAGCAGGATCAGCCGGGCCCGTACCCGCTGCCGTGCGGAGCCCGACTCGGCGAGGACGGTCTCGGCCGCCTGCCCCGCCTCCTCCAGATGTCCGCCGTCGCATGCGTACTCGGCCGCGGCCAGCAGCCGGTCGGCGCGATCCGCGGAGCGGTCGCCGGGGGTGCGTCGGACAGCGAGCTCGGCCAGTTCAAAGGCGGCGTCGGGTGCGCCGTGGCGGCGTGCGGACTCGGCCGCGGACATCAGCGTGCGGGCGGTGGTCTCGTCCTCGTGCGGGTGGGCGAGAGCGAGGTGGCGGGCCTGCTCCACGGGCTCGGTGACCGAGCGAGCCAGCAGGGCGTGTGCCTGCCGGCGGCTGTACACCGGGGCGTCGGCATAGAGAGCGGCCCGGATCAGCGGATGGCGGAAACGTATGGTTCCGTCGGCGTCGGCTGTCGCGACGCCGAGTCGTTCGGCCTCCGCGAGGTCCGCTGCGGGGTCCTGGAGCCCGGCGGCACGCAGCAGAGTGAGGCTGGGGCGGGCGGCGGCGCTCGTGACGAGGAGGGTGCGCCGCGCTGTTTCCGGCAGCGCACGCGCCTGGTTCAGCAGCACGGTACGAAGCCTTTGGGGTACGGGCAGCGTCCGGCCGAAGTCGACGGGACCTCGCTCGCGCGTGGCAGCCCGCCCCAACTCCAGTGCGTACCACGGGTTCCCGGCAGCGGCGTGCTGGATGGCCCGCAGCACCGCCGGTGGCAGGTCGGCACCGATACCGGCACGCACGAGGTGTGCCACCTCGCCGTCCGCCAGCGGCGGCACGGGAAGTTCCACGGTGCCCGGCGGGCAGCAGCGCAGTCGTTCGGGCTGCTCGCCGTCGGCCACCCGCTCGGCGGCCACCACGCGTATGTCGAGGCCCTCGACGCGGCGTACGGCGAAGGCGAGCACCTCGGCGCTGGGCCCGTCGAGCCACTGGAGGTCGTCGACGACCAGCAGAACGGGGCCGGTGGCGGCGAGGGTTCGCAGCACGTCGAGGACGGCGACGCGCACCGCGAGACGGCTCTGGTCGTCGACCGGTTCCCGGCCGCGCAGCAGGGCCGCCCGCAGAGCTGCCCGGGGCGCGGGCGCCAACGCCTCCAGGCAACTCTCCGGCACCCGCGCGAACAGGTCGATGAGGCCGACGAACGGGAGCCGGGCGTCCTCCTCCGCGGGCGAGCAGTGCAGCACCGTGCCGGCCGACCGGTCGTGCGCGGCCAAGGACGCCAAGAGGGCGGCCACGAGCACGGACTTGCCGATCCCCGCGGGACCGTGGAAGAGCACTCCGGGACGGGCCGTCAACTCGGCCCGGGCGGTGTCGAGCAGCTCGCGGCGCCCGGTCAATGACCGTACTCCCATGGCAGTCGCCCGCCCTTTGCCCTGGAGGTGGCACTCGCGGTCGTGGAGCAGGTCCCAAGGCATCGCAGCATGTGTTCATGACAACCTTCGCGGATTCGGCTTGTCAATGACGTCTGTCACGCCGCCTGTACGGCAGGTGGTCTCGGCGTGTGTCGGTACGAGCAACGCCCGTACCAGGAAGGCGGCATGACGGATGCTCATACCGAACCATGACGTCGATGGCGCGGGTCGCGTCATGCGGTCCGGCGGCGGCACTTGTGGTCGGCAGCGGGGTGGACCTTGCTGGTCAACCCGCTCTGGAGCGTCCGAGGTGAGCGGCTTTCAGTCGCAGCCTGCGCCGACACCGGTGTGTCGTCGATCCTCCCAGTGGCGCGGGGTGCGGTAGTTGTGGGTGGCGGTTCCTTTGCCATGCCGGTTTTCACCGGGACAAGGGGCCGGGCAGCTCCTCGGTGGCCCGCCGACGGCTTCGACGCCGCTGTGTCAGTCCCTTCCTCTACGGTCTGCCCATGACTCCTGAGATGCGGGACCTGTTACGTCCGTTCCGTGACGAGGCGATCGCGCGGGACATACCCGTCGACGACGTAGAGCGGTGGCTGGGCACCGCTCGCCCTTGCGCGGCGCTGACGCGGGTCGGGGACGGCCCGGTCATGGGCCGGTTCGGCGGTCCGCTCCTGCTTCCGGCCGACGTCCCGGACCCCGCCCACCCCTTCGTCGCCTCCATCGACCTCGCGGCCCTGGCCGCCGACGCGACAGACCTGCCCCTGCCGCCGGACGGCCATCTGCTGCTGTTCGCCTTCCCCGAGACCGCCGACGATTACGACACGATGGGCAGCGTGGTGTACGTCCCCGCTGGCACGGCCGTGACGGAACGGGACAGGAACGCCTGGAACACCTTCGACCACGAGGATGAAGAGGCGATGTTCGAGGGGTTTCCCCAGGGCCCGCTGCGGGCTACCTCCAGCGTGTCGCTGCCCTACCACCACGCGGTCGAATTCACCGAGGAGCCGGGGAGCGGGCCGCTTCCGGGGCATCCCCGCGCCGAGGAACTCGTCGCGGTCTGGGACAGCACCCAGGACGCCATCGCCCCCGCGGGGCCGCTGCAGATCGGGGGATACGCCTGGGAGGAGGCCATCTACACCGATCCGATCGCCATTGCCGCGTACCGTGCCGTGAAAGCGGCGGAAGCGGGCCGGTGGGACGGGCCGGTCTCTGATGACGTCTCGGACTGGGTGCTTCTGGCCGACTGGCAGGCCGGCATGGACGTGGAGGGCTGGGAGAGCGCCTCCGTCCACTGGGTGATCCAACGCGAGGACCTGGCCGCGTGGCGCTTCGACCGTGCGTTCACCTCGGTTTTCTGGAACCCCTGATTTGTGCCTGGCCAGCTGGGCTTGCTTCCAGTCTCCAAGCAGGTGACGTCGCGCTCTGCCCGCGCTTCAGGATCTGGCTGCCGAGCCGTGACTGACCGCTGAAGCCGGGCTGGAGCCGCGTCGCCGACTACGAGGCTCCAGCCCCTCCGAGCGTGCCGAGCGAGGCAACTCCCGCGCCTCGCACCGCCAGGAGGGCACCGCGTGAGGGCCGACTGAGGGGCTCTCGGTCCCCGTGCCCCCGGCCGGGAACGTCCCGACCGGGGGCCGCTCCGCTCGGCCAATGACCGCCTCGCCGGCCTACGGCCGGCATGGTCGCCTCGTAGCGGACGGCGAGCTTGTCATTTCTCGGTCCGTCACGGATCGTCGCCGCTGATGATCGCGCGACGGATGTCGCCCGCGGGTCAGATCTGGTTCTCGCCGCCGTCGACGTACAGATTGGCTCCGAGGATGAAGCCGCTCTGCCCGGAAGCGAGGAAAGCCACCACCTCGGCGACCTCGTCCGGGCGCCCGATCCGGCCCAGTGGGACACCCGCGGCGAACTGTGACTTGGTGAGGGGAGTGTCTCCCGCGGCCACTGCGTCGAGTCCAGGAGTGTCGATGGTGCCCGGGGAGATCGCGTTGACCCGGATACCGCGGCCCTTGAGCTCGTTGGCCCAGGTCCGGGCGAAGGACCGTATCGCCGCCTTGGAGGCCGCGTATGTGCCGAAGGCCGCGACACCGTCATCGGCGCGCACCGAGGAGTTCAGGATCACCGACGCGCCATCGTTCAGCAGCGGCAGCGCCTTCTGCACCGTGAACAACGTGCCCCGGACATTGACGCCGAAGGTCTCCTCGTAGTGCTCCTCGGTGACCTGCTCCAGCGTCGCGAACGACCCGGTGCCGGCGTTGGCGAACAGCACGTCCAGGCCACGGCCCCGGGCGCCGACCGTGTCGTACAGCCGGTCCAGCTCGGCCAGGTCGGAGATGTCAGCCACCACCGCGGTGGCGCTCGCCGGGCCGATGGTCTCGACAGCCGCGTCCAGCACGGCCTTGCGTCGGCCGGTGATGAACACGTGCGCCCCCTCGGCTGCCAGCCGAACGGCGGCGGCCAGACCGATCCCGGTGCCGCCGCCGGTGACGACGGCGGTCCTGCCTGCGAGCTCTCCCATGGGAATGACCTCCACAAAGTTCGGTACCGATCGGTACTGAACGGGACCGTAGCACATCTGCACCGATCGGTACGGAAGAGGTATGATCGATCGCATGGAGACGCGGCAGAAGGCACCGATCGGCCGACCGAGGAGTTTCGACGCCGACGAGGCCCTTGAACACGCCATGCGGGTCTTTTGGGGACAGGGCTACGAAGGTGCCAGCCTCACCGATCTGACCAACGCCATGGGTATCACCCGCACCAGCATGTACGCGGCCTTCGGCAACAAGGAGGACCTGTTCCGGAAGGCCTTGGAGCGCTACACCGAAGGCCCCGCCTCGTACGGGGCCCGGGCCCTGCAAGAAGCGACCGCCCGACAGGTGGCCGCCGCGTTCCTCAACGGCTCCGTCCGGGCCACCACCCGCCCCGGCTGCCCCACCGGGTGCCTCGGCGTCCAAGGGGCCCTCGCCGCCGGCGACCCGGGAAGCAATGCCCGCGACGCCCTCATCGCCTGGCGCAACGAGCACACCTCCCTCCTCCGCGACCGGTTCCGGCAAGCCGTCGACGAAGGCGACCTCCCCCCCGACGCCGATCCCGAACTACTCGCCCGCTACCTCATGACCGTGGCAAACGGCATCGCCGTCCAAGCCGCCGGCGGCACCACCCGCGACGAACTCCAGCAGGTGGCCGACATGGCCCTGCGAAGCTGGCCACCTGCCTGACGGCCCTGACGACCAAGGGTGCCGGCGGAGGATCTGCAGAGCGGAAGTGGAGATCGCTTGTACCCGCGGTGCCCGGACAATCAAGTGAGCGCCACGGGCAAGCACGATCGCCGGCGCTCGCTATGCGCGCCGCCCAACGGCTACGGCCCCAGACCGGCCTGAGGCCCATTGGGAAAGTGCTGGCCACAGCCATCCGTTGAGGACTGCGACCAGCACGGTCGCCTCGTGGCGGACGGCAAGCTTGTCGTACCTGGTGGCCACGGCCTGGTGACGTTTGAGACGGTTGATCCCGCGGTCCACGGCATGGCGCTCGCGGTAGTCAGTCTTGGCTCCAACTGCGGGGAATCGCCCCGCTGCCCGGCCGTGAGCAGCACCGACAGCGGTTTCTGCCCCCGCTCGACGGCGAGGTGGATCTTGGTAGTCAGCTCCCCTCGGGAGCGTCCGGGTCCGTGGTCGGTCGGCTCGACAAACATGCCGCCGGACGGCTCCTTTCGCGGGTCCCCTTTTTTGACGCCCCGGCGGAGTGCTGGTGAGCCCGGCAGATGGTGGAGTCGACCTGCACGTCCCAGGTGATCAGGCCCTTCGCGTCGGCCTCGGCCTAGAGCCGGGTGACGATCCGAGCCTAGGGCGCGTTTTCGAAGTGCTTGGCCTTCATGATGCGCGTGGCCGAGGCGACGAGGCCTTAGCGATCCGGGACAGGCGGGTCGATGGTGTCCGGGTCTGCCTGCCACCACGGCGCCGATGTGATGTCCTCGATGATCTGCCGCCAGCCTTTCGTGTGGCGGCCTCCCGTGGGGGCTGTGTCGTCTAGCCAGATCTCTGTGCCCACGGGGAGATCTGCGGGCTCGCGGTTGCCGCCGATGGTGAGGGTGAATTCCGGGTCCGTCGGGCTGCTGTGGCTGTAGTAGACGCCGTCCCGGCTCCATGCCTCGATGCCGAACCCGGCCAGCGGTGCCTGCCATGTCCCTTCGCCGGGGAAGAGAAGCAGAAGCTTGTCGCCCGGCATTGGTATGTCCAGGTCTTTCACCCGTGACGCCAGCTCCTTGATCCGCACGGTGGGTTTGACCTGGAGGCCGAAGCCGGTGCGATGTGAGCTCTCCACGGTGAGCAGGTAGTAGGGCACGACGGATCTCCCCGGGCGACAGGTTCGTGCGTACGACGGGCGTATCTGACCACGTTGCGGTACTCGCGTTCAACGTCGTCAGAGCGACTCGTTGATGCCGGTGATGGTGACTGTGGCTTCGTGGCGGACGGCGAGTTCGTCGTGCCTCGTGACCGCTGCCCGGTGGCGCTTGAGGCGATTGATCCCGCACTCCACCGCGTGACGTTCCTTGTAGTCGCTCTTGTCGCAGCGCGCGTGATGAGGGAGCGCGTGGCCGCGGGGGACAGGAGGACCTCCCCGGAGGCCACGGCAGCTTGTGGATCCAGCGGCGCGGACCCGGCCGACCGCGCCGCCGTCAGGATCGCGTCCGTGTCGCGACAACCGCGCCTACCTGCGGCGTTGGGGGGATCAAGCGAGTGGGGAATTTCGGCGAGCGTCGCGCCGGAGACGAGCCGGGGCCGCCCGTTCGTTCAGTGTCCGGGCTGTGCCGACCAGGGCAAGAGCGCCTTCGGCGTCACGGTCGGACCTGGCGATCGGCGCTCCCGGCTGTGGGGCGCCGAAGGCGCGGTAGGAGTGCCGGCTGTCGGCGCGGGCGCTGGGGCGCGATGCGGTGTATCCAGGACATATGGTTTCTCGACGACTCGGTGAAGATCACAGTTTGTCAGGGGAGCCACGTCATGCCCTGCTGGCGGTACCGATCGCGTTGATCGCGACTGTCACGGTGGTCGACATACTCGCTCCGCCCAGCGTCCACCTCGGGCCCTTCCTGGTCGCCGCACCCGCTCTCACAGCGTCGTTCGACGGGCCCTGGGCGACCGGCTTCGTCGGCGCGCTCGCCGTCCTGGCCCAGACCACGGTCGCGGTGATGCGCACCAGCCTTATCGATCTGAACCACATCTTCCAGCTCATCGTCCTGATCCTGATGTCAGCGCTCGTGACCTTCTTCGCCCACCTGCGAGGACGCCATGAAAGGGAACTGAGCCGGCTGCGTTCAGTGGCGATGGCCGCACAAGAAGTGGTGCTCAAGCCGATTCCCCACCGGATCGGCCCGTTGCGCATCGCCTCCGTCTACCTCGCCGCGGAGACCGAGGCACAGATCGGCGGCGACCTGTACGCCGCCGCCCGCACGGCCAAAGGAACCCGGATCGTCATCGGCGATGTCAGGGGCAAGGGCCTCGAGGCGGTCGGGGATGCCGCCCTCCTTCTCGGCGCATTCCGGGCCGCAGCCCACAGACAGGCCGACCTGCCCGCGTTGGTCGCCTTCCTGGAGGGAACCGTCTCCTCGGACCTGGACGACCCCGCGGCCCCCGAAGGCGAGGCCGAGGATCGGGGCGAGGCATTCATCACCGCCGCCGTGCTGGACGTCCCGGACCACGAGCCGGCCCTTCACATGATCAACTGCGGGCACCCCCCGCCCCTGCTGCTGCGCGGCGCCCAGGTCGGCGTGCTCGAGGTGCGCCACCCGGCACCTCCTCTGGGTCTCACCGAATTCGTGGAATCCGAACTCTTCCCGGAAACGTTCGCCTTCGAGCCCGGCGACATCGCCCTTCTCTACACGGACGGCGTCATCGAGGCCCGCGACCGCAACGGCACGTTCTACCCGCTTGCGGAACGGGTGGCCGGCAAGTCCGGCAAGGGTCCCGACGCTCTCCTGGCCCACCTGTGCGCGGACCTGTTGCACCATGCCGGCGGATACCTGGATGACGACGCCGCCATGGTGGCGATCGAGCGCATGCCGGGGTCATTGTGAGCAGCGGCAGGAGCAACTCGCGCCTCCAGCGGCCGAAGCGCCCGCTGCTCGGCGTGGCCGTGTCCGATCATGAGGGGCAGGAGAGTGCCTTGCCCCACGCGGATCTCACCCAGCGGCTGTTCACGAATCGGGGTGGCCGATCCGCTGGTCGCCAAGGACTTCGCGGTCGGCTCCGCGCTGCAGGGACTGGTCTCGGGTGCCGCGATCGTCGGTGCGATGTGGTGCGCCGCGCTGCTGGGGCCGTTGGGGGACCGGATCGGCCGTAGCCGGATCTCCCGGCTGGACCTGTGGATGTTCGTCGGCTTCTCGGTGCTGTGCGCCCCAGAGTGGAGCGCGTGAACGCCTCCGCGGACGTCGTAGTGGTGGACGCGGTGTCCGTTGGCAGCCCGGGTCGGTGCTCGGGTTGTCGCAAGCGGGCTGCACGGGGGCACAGGTCGTACCAACGGATGCTGGACGAGCGGCCGTTGGGCGGCGGCCGACGGGTCATGATCCTGCTTCGGGTGCAGCGGACTTACGGGGTGGCTGCGGTCGGTCGCGGTGGAGCTGGGCGGCCGTCCGGCCGCGCGGCTGTGCCGGAGGTTACGGCCGGCGGCGGGCCGGACCCGGCTGCTCAGACTCCGGACCGCACCGTCGGTGCCGGGCCGGGCCCCGCCGGGTGCTGTGGGTGGACGAGTTCGTCTTCCGCAAGGCGCACTTCTTGGGGCGACCAAGTTTAAGGGGGTGCGCGAGGGCCTTCTCGGCCTGAGCCGTGCGACTGCTCGTCGACCGTCGCGGCCTGCAGCTGTGCTCGCTCTTCCGGGAGCCCCGCGTCGCCGTACTGTCGGCGGCCACCGGCTGGCGGTCAAGGAGTCCATCGGCATCGGCGGATCTGGTGCCCGAGCAGCTGCCGCAGGACCCCGACGCCGTCCCCGAGTGGTGTGACCTCCCCGAGCGAACCGGCGGCGAGGGGCCGGGCCGTGGCCCTCGGTCGCCGGCGTCGGGGAGAAGCTGGAACACGTCGCGACGTCCGGGGGCTTCCTCGTCCTTCCATTGTCCAGCGCCGATGCCCTGGGGGTATCGCCGCTGACGGAAGAGGTCTTGGACGCCGGCCGCGGCACGGAGACAGGGTGGAGGAGCGGCGGAATCTCCCGCCGCCGACCACAAGGACCGTGAGAGCGATGCAGATCTTCATCACAGGCGGCTCCGGCTACATCGGCCGCTCCACCATCCGGGCACTGACCGGGCACGGCATCGGCGTGACGGCGCTGGCGCGCAGTGAGCACGCGGCGCGCACCGTGTCGGACCTCGGTGCCACCCCGGTCGCGGGGGCGCTCAGCGACACCGATGTCCTCCATGAGGCGGCCCGCAGGGCCGACGGGGTCATCCACCTCGGGGTGGACTACGCCGAGGGCACCGCGGACGTCGACCGCGCGGCGGCGGAGGCACTGCAGGACGGTGTGGGAAGCGGACCCTATGTGCACACCGGCGGGGTGTGGGTGTACGGCGACACCGACGGGGTCGTCGACGAGGATGCCCCGCTGAGCCCGCCGCGCATCACCGCCTGGCGGCTGGAGAACGAGAAGCGGGTGCTCGCCCGGGCCGCCACCGGAGAGCGCCCGGTGGTCGTGATGCCAGGGCTGGTCTACGGCCTCTCCGGCGGACTGGCGCAGTCGTTCTTCGTCGAGCCGGGGCGCACCGCGGGTGCCGTGCCCTGCATCGGGGATGGCTCCAACCACTGGGCACTGGTCCACGTCGACGACATCGCCGAGCTGTACGTCCTGGCCCTGAACGCGCCGGCCGGTTCCGTCTACGCCGGGGTCGGCGGCCAGAACCTTCCGCTGGCGGACATCACCCGGGCCCTCAGCCACGCCGCCGGATGCCCGGACCGGATCGAGTCGCTGACCGTCGAGGAGGCCGTACGGCGGATGGGCCCGATCGCCGAGGCGTTCGCCCTCGACCAGCAGTTCAGCGGCGCCCGGGCGCGCCGCGAGCTCGGCTGGACGCCCACCCGTCTCGACGCCCTGGCAGAACTCGCCCAGGGCTGAACAACCAGGGAAGGGGGTGCCTGACCCATCGGGAAGGCGGTGCCGAATGCGGGGCCTGGAAGTCATCACGGCAATTCTCGCGACCGTGCTGGCCATGACGTGGCTGGCTCGCCGCCTGCGCTGGAACGAGCCGGTCCTGCTGGTGGCGGGTGGCTGCCTGATCGGTCTCACCCCCGGGTTCCGCACGCTGGTCCTGCCGCCCCCGGTCGTTCTGCTGCTCTTCTTGCCACCCCTGCTCTACTGGGAGTCGCTGACCACCTCGGTCCGCGAGATCCGGACGAACCTGCGCGGGATCGTGCTGCTCGCGACCGGCCTGGTGCTGGCCACCGCTGCCGCCGTGGCCGGGGTGGGGCACGCGCTGGGCCTCTCCTGGCCGCTCGCCTTCGTCCTGGGCGCCGTCGTGGCCCCCACCGACGCCATCGCTGTGCAGGCGGTCGCCCGGCTCCTGCCCCGCCGGATCCAGACCGTCCTCCGGGCAGAGAGCCTGATCAACGACGGCACCGCACTTGCCCTCTATGCGGTGGTCGTCGGGGTCGCCGTTCAGGGACAGGCCGTCACCTGGTCGGGCACCGCCGCACGCTTCCTGCTGGCCTACGCGGGCGGTGTCGCGATCGGCGCCGCCTGCGCCGCCGCCGTGGTGGCACTGCGCAGACGGTTGCGCGACCGCGTGTTGGAGAGCGCCCTGGCCGTGCTCACCCCGTTCGCCACCTACCTGCCCGCGCAAGTGCTGGGCGTCTCCGGCGTCCTGGCGGTGGTCACCTGCGGGCTCATCCTCAGCCAGGCGGGCCCCAGGGTGACCAGCGCGGGGGCCAGAGTGCAGATCACCGGCTTCTGGGAGGTGAGCACTTTCATCCTCAACAGCGCCCTGTTCGTTCTGGTGGGCATCCAGACACCCGCCATCGTGAGCGCGATCAGCTCCGCCTCCCTGGGACACGCCGTGGTCACCGCGTTGCTGGTCGGCGGCGTGGTGATCGCCACGCGCCTGCTGTGGCTGTACTCGGTGCCCTACCTCCTCCGTGCCGTCGACCGCCGCCCGGTCCAGCGCACGCTGCGCTCCGGCGCCCGGGAAAGGTTCCCTGTGGCCTGGAGCGGGGTGCGCGGGGCCGTGTCGCTGGCGGCCGCCCTCGGTGTCCCGGCCACCACGGCCGCGGGTCGGCCGCTCGAAGGACATGGCCTGGTCGTCTTCACCGCCGTGGCCGTCATCCTGGTCACGCTGGTCGTCCAGGGCACGACCATGCCCGCGGTGATCCGCTGGGGCGGACTGCGCGGAGATCCCGACGAGACCAGCGAGGAACGCCGCGCCCATCGCCAGATCGTCAACGCCGCGCTGGAAGTCCTTCCCGACTACGCCGACCGCCTGGATACGCCGCCGGAGACCACCGACGCCATCCGCAGCGAACTGCGCCAGTACGCCGCCGAGGACGCAGGACCGCCCGACACCGAGCCCGGCGTCCGCACCGGGCTTGAACTGCGCCGCGCCCTGATCGGCGTCAAACGCAGCGCCCTGATCCGCCTCCGCGACCAGCGCATCATCGACGACATCGTCCTGCGTCGGCTGCAGGCGGTCCTGGACAGCGAGGAGATCAGGATCGAGCTGGCCCTGCGCGCGCTCCCCGGCCGACCGCCCTCACCGCCGGCCGGCGACACGGCCGATGCGCGACGCAGGGTGGCCGGGGAGTGAGCGACCGCGTCCGGTCCCGGGGTGTGCTCTTCCACCGGCAGGCAGCCGCGTCGCGGCACTGTGTCCGTGCGGCATTGTGTCCGTGCGGCCCTCCGTCCGCGCGACCCTCCCAGGTCGGCCGACCGTCAGGCTGCGCCCGCCCTCGCGTTCACGCACCCCGGGATCGCCGTCGTCTGGACCGACTCCGCCTACGGCACCAGGGCCCCGGCCCCCGTTGTGGCGGCGGGCTCGCGTGATCCACGACCACGTCCGTTCCAGGACCCACTTGAGGCCGCGGCGTGGGCGGTGGCGACCGGCGCCCTGCTCGCACGGCGGCTGACTGCACGTCAAGATATGACGTCCACCAGGACCTTGCCGACCGCGCCGCTCTCCAGCGCACGGTGCGCGTCGGTGGTGCGGTCGAGCGGAAAGCGGACCAGCGGCAGTCCGTGCTCCTCGCCGACCGGCAGGGCGCCGTCCCGGACTGCGGCGGCGACGTCCTCGGCGGCCGCGGTGCGCGCCTCCGGACCGGCCGTGTAGAGCACCAGGAACTGGAAGCGTGCGTTCAGCACCACGTTCTGCAGCACGTCCAGTTCGACCGGCTTGCCACCGTCGTTGGCGTAGGTCGAGATCGTGCCGCGCGTCCGCAGCACGGCCAGGTCCAGCGCGAGGTTCGCGCCCAACGCCACCTCGGCGACGATGTCGACGCCGTCCGGGGCGAGCTTGCGGATCTCGGCGGCCGGGTCACCCTCGCGATAGTTGATCACGTGGTGGGCCCCGGCGGCGGTGGCCAGCCGGGCCTTCTCCGGGCCGCTGATCGTGCTGATCACGGTGGCGCCGGCCCATCGGGCGAGCTGGATCACCGCGTGCCCGACCGCCCCGGCCCCGCCCGCGGCGAGCACCACCCTGCCGTCGAGCGTCCCGGGCCGCAGACGGCGCGGCCCGTCCTCGGCGACGGTGAGCGCGCGGTGCGCGGTGAGCGCGGGGACGCCGAGTGAGGCGCCGACGTCGAAACCGGCCTCGTCGGGCAGCGGCACGGCCCGCTCGGCGGGCACGACGGTGAACTCGGCGGCGGTACCGGTGGGCCGCCCGGCGGCGGCCATGAACACCCAGACCCGCTGACCGACCCGGCTCTGGTCGATCCCCTCACCGACGGCGTCGATCGTGCCGGCGCCGTCGAGGTGCGGGGTGACCTCCAAGAAGTGCTTGGGGTGGCCGGCGCCGGAGCGCGCCTGCCAGTCGGTCGGGTTGACCCCGGACACGGCAACCCGGACGCGAACCTCGCCGGGGCCGGGCGCGGGCAGGTCACGGTCCACGAGGTGAAGAACGTCGGGGCCGCCGTTGTGGCGGTAGATGATGGCCTTCATGATCCGTCCTCAGAGCCTGGTAAAGAAGGGTTTCCCGGTGCGGCCGGGAGTTGCGTCAGGGAGTTGCGTCACGATGTCCGGCGTGTGCTCGCGACCAAGGTCCCGTCGGTTCCGGTCAGCTGATGGGGACCTCGTTGGAACGGGACTCGATGGCATCCAGGGTGGTGAGGGTCGCGGCGTCCAAGGTGATCTTGCCGGCCGCCAGATTGGCCTCGAGGTGGGCGGCGTCGGCGGTGCCGGGGATGAGCAACACGTTTGGGGCATGGTGCAGTAGCCAGGCGAGGCCGACCTGGGAGGGCGCGACGCCCAGGGACTCGGCCACGGCGTGCACCACCGGCTCTTCGGTGACCTTGGGCAGACCCGGGAAGGCCCCGCCGAGTGGGAAGAACGGCACCCAGACGATGCCCTCGGCCGCACACAGCTGCAGCATGTCCTCGTCGTCGCGGGAGACGAGGCTGTACGCGTTCTGCACGCAGGCGATGCCCGCCGGCAGAGCGCGGCGCAGGCTGTCGAGGGTGACGCTGCTCAGACCGATCGCACCGATCTTGCCCTCGTCGCGCAGGGCGGTCATCACCGCGAGCTGGTCGTCGAGGCCGACCACTTGGTCGCCCTCGGGACGCAGGCCGGGGCCGGTGTCCAGGCGGCGGAGGTTGACCACCGGGAGCCGGTCGACGCCGAGGCTGCGCAGGTTGTCCTCGACGCTGGCGCGCAGCTGCTCGGGCCGCTGCGCCAGACGCAGTGGCAACCGCCCGCCCGGGTTGGGGTCGGCGCCGACCTTCGTGACCACCAGGACGCCGTCCTCGGGGCGCAGCGCCTCGCGGATCACGTCGTTGGCGAAACCGAAGCCGTAGAACTGGGCGGTGTCCACGTGGTCGACGCCCAACTCGACCGCGTGGCACAGCAGTTCGACCGCCTCGTCGCGGCGGTCATGCAGGCGTTCGAGCTGTAGTGCGCCGTAGCCGACCCGTAAAACGGTGCGGTCGGCGAACGAAGCGGTCAGGGCGGTCATGAAGCTGTCTCCTCGGTCGGTGATCGCAAGGCGGCGTACAGCAGTTCGGCCAGGTAGAGCGCCGAGATCCGGTGAGCGATCGGGGTGGCGCGCTCCCGGGCCTCGGCCGGCTCGTGGCGCTCGACCTTGACCAGCCAGGCCGTGACGCAGTCGTGCAGCAGTGCGCGCATCCGGTCCGTCATGTCGACGACGATGTCGCGGATGGCCGGGTCGGTGGTCGCCTCACCCCAGGTCTGCACGCCGACCCGGGCGTCGACGGCGTCGATGGCGGCGATCAGACGGGCCAGCAGTTCCTCGGGGTCGGGCGGGGTGTCGCTGGCGGCGTACTCGCCGAGGACCGCGGCGCGCTGGGCGAGCACCTCGCGGGCGGCGGCTTGGACCAGGTCGGCCTTGTTGTTGTAGTGGGCGTAGATCGAGCCGGTCGAGAGGCCGGACTCGGCGGTGATGTCGGCGATCGAGGTCCGCTCCAGACCGTTGCGGCCGAAGCAGCGTACGGCGGCCTCGGTGATCTGGGCGCGCCGGAGTTCCTTGCGCGCGTCCGTGAGTCGCGGCACCACACCCCCCACAAAAAGAATCTGCATTCTGCTTGTGGAGCACACTAGCAGAACAGACATTCTGTTTGTGGTGCAAGCTCGGTGATCTTGTGGACAGGAGCAACTGAAGCCTCCTGAATTGGATTTGACGCCGAATCAGTTGCAACGCCGGACGCGGCGGGCCGCCTGGCGTCAATGGGCAGACTTCTTTGTGCGAACTGGAACCGCAGGGTGGCACCTGGTGGTGGGCAATGTTCCCTGCGGTGGTTGATCACAGCCGGGTCAGTGAGTCCAGGAGTTCGCGGCCATGCGGCCACGGGCCCAGGCCGCTGGCGGAGTTGATGTGTCCGCACGCGCCCGCCGGATGCCATCGCGCTGCCCATCGCTCCGCGAAGTCCACGGCTGCCTCGGGGGTGCAGTACGGGTCGTTGGTGCTGCCCACCACCAGGGCCGGGCACGGCAACGGTTGGGCGGACAGCTCGATGAACGTCGGAGCCATCTGCCGTGGGAACGCCGGCCCCTGTGGGTCGGGTGGCGCGACCAGGAACGCGCCGCCTATCGGGCTCGACGGGTTCTTGTTCAGCCAGGTGGAGGCCGCCCAACAGCCCAGACTGTGAGCTACCAGCACAACGTGGCTGTCCTGACGGCAAGCATCGTCGTACGCCGTCTGGACAGCGTTGACCCAGTCATCCAGGTCGGGGGCGGACCACGAGACAGGGGAGATCCTCACCGCTGAGGTTCCCCACTGTTGCTCCCACAAGGTCTGCCAGTGCTGCTCGTCGGAGCCGTCGATGCCGGGGATGATGACGTACGCGACCACTGCTTGCCACCGTTTCACTCGTCGCCCCCTACGATCCTGGGGGCGTCTGGCGCTGATTCTGTTGGAAGCAACAGAACAGCGACAGCGACGCAAGCGATCCCAAAGAAGATGGTGCGGACAACGATGGAATCACTTGACCGGATCGACCGGGACATCCTCGCCTTGCTCCAGACCGAAGGCCGGTTGACCGGAGCGGAGGTAGGACGCCGCGTCGGACTGTCGCAGCCCGCGGCCAGTGCGCGCATCCAGCGGCTGGAGAAGAACGGCGTCATCACCGGCTACCGGGCCGATGTCGACCCAGCGGCACTCGGTCTGAACATTCACGCGATCATTCGCTTGCGCACTACCCATGCCCAGCTCTCTCGCGCCCTGGACTTGGCTTCCAAGATCCCCGAGGTCGTCTCCACCCTGAGAGTCACCGGGGAGGACTGCCTCATCTTCGACGTCCATTGCCCGCAAGCAGGACGACTCGAAGAAGTCGTCGACGCACTTGCCCGCTACGGCCCTGCCACCACGTCACTCGTGCTCCGCGCCTACCCCCCGAAGCCGCTGACCGACGCCGCGTCAACAACGTCGTGACCCGCTCCGACCTTCTTCAGGAAGGTGTCGGCTGCCCTCAGGAAGGTGCCGGCTGCGTCGAACTCGGGCATGCCGCCGACGTCGATCTCGGCTGTTGTGCGCGGCGTACAGTTGCCCCATGGCTCGGCCTCGACAGTTCGACGAAGAAGAGGTTGTGCGGGCTGCCCGCGATCAGTTCTGGTCCGTGGGCTACAACGGCACCTCCATCGACGACCTGAGCGCTGTGACAGGCTTGGGTCGGGGAAGTCTGTATGGAGCGTTCGGAGACAAGCACGCGTTGTTCCTGCGGGCTCTCGACAGCTACAACAGTGACGCGCTGGAGGCCTGGCGCTCGGCTCTGGGCGGCCCCGGACCGGCCCTGCCCATGCTGGAGCGGCATGTACGTGATGTCGCGGAAGGCATCATCGGGGACGTGGAACGGCGCGGCTGCATGATGGCCAAGATCGCAGCGGAACTGTCGGCCGTTGATGAGGGCGTTGCCGAGCGAATCGCCGCGGTTGTCCGCGGACTGCATGGCGCGCTGCGGGGCTGCATCGCGCGGGCCCAAGCGGAGGGCTCTCTGGATGCCGACGCGGATGCGGACAGCCTCGCCGGCCTCCTGCTTGCCGTGCTTCGGGGACTCGAGGCCCTGGGCAAGGCGGGAGCCACTCCCGAGGTCGTCAACGGGGCCGCAGAGCAGGTCTTGGCGCTCCTTCCCCGCGTTTCGACGGACGAGCATGCGCCGGGTGCCAGGTCCTCGACCGATGCCTGATCGTCGCTACGGCCCCACAAGGCGGCTGTCACCGGGCGCGCAGCCGACCAGGTGTCAGAGGGGCACAGGAGCGAGCGCCACGCGGGTGTCCGATCCCTGGCTGAAGCCGCACGACATGAGTGGCGTCGGGGCATCAACTCCCGACTCCTGCCGACGGCTTGCCGACCGTCACCAGGACTCCTGCACGGGCGGCGGCTACCAGGGGCGGACGAGGACGGTTCCGATCTTGCCGGGCCGTACCGCGTGCTCCAGGGCGTTGCCCAGCTCGTCAAGGCCGTACGTTGCGGCCACGTCGAACTGGTCCTTGAGCGCGAGCGCGATCTGCTTTGCGGTGGCGACGTCGGATGCTCGTCTCTCGGCGGAGGCCTCGGACAGCCACCGGCCGATGTTCTTGCCCCGTAGCGTCAGTGACTTGTGCAGCAGCGTCGACGCGTGTACCGAGATCGGCTCCTCGGCGATCTGTCCGTAGCTGACCAGCTTCCCGCCCGGCGTCAACAGGTCCAGAAGGCTCTCCGTCAGCTTCCCGCCGATCGGGTCCAGGGCCACACTGATCGGGCGACCGTCGGCTGCTCGGCGTATCTCGTCCTCCCAGCCAGGATGCTCCGTCGCAACGACCGGTACACCCGGGAATCGCTTGCGCAGTTCGGCGGCACCGCGGTCGCTGCGGACGACGTCGACGAGCGCCAGGTTGTGCATCAGGGACACGCCCGTCAGCAGCCGCCCGACCGACGAGCCCGCGGCGGTCTGCACCAGAAGACCGTCGTATCCGAAGGCCGGGTGCTCCTGCGCCTCACGGCGCAGCATCACCGTGGTGAGCGGGTTCACCAGCATCTGCGCCGCGACCTCGTCCGACAGCTCGTCCGGTACGGCGACGACCGCCGCGGCATCCGCCACCACCCACTGGGACCAGGCCCCCGGTTGAGGGAAGACCGTTACGCGGCCGCCGACCGTGACGCCCGGTGCCACGTGTGTTCCCGGACCGATCGCCTCCAGCACGCCGGTGGCCTCCACGCCGGCGGGAATCGGCTTCGCCGCCTCCTCGGGGTAGGCCTCAACGGCCTGGAGATCGCCGGGGTGCACCGGGAAGGCGGTGGTGCGGATGAGGACCTGACCGGGCCCGGGCGTCGGTTCCGGTTCCTCGATGACGGTCAGGACGCCGGCCGGCGGCCCGCCACGGGTGTGGACGACACGACGGTTCATGATGCTCCTCCTGCGCGCTGGAGTGTGTGGGGCGTCAGTCGACGTCCTGCAGCAGCAGGTGCTTTGCGCTGAGCGCACCATCCAGCTGCATCAGGCGCCCGCCCTCCCGCAGGCCGCCAAGGTCCAGGGCGGCGAATCCGAATGCGTCCAGCAGGCCGGCCACGGCCGCCTTCGCGTCGGCGTCGTCGCCCGCGTAGAAGGCCACTTGTCGTCCTTCGGCATGCCGGGGGTCCGCGGCGATGAACGGGGCATACAGGGTGTTGAGAGCTTTCACGATCCGGGCGCCGGGAAGGTGGCGGGCAACCCACTCGCTGCCCGTGAGGTCACCGACGTCGTACCGCCCCCGCCAGGGGTTGGCCGCCGCGAACTGATTCGTCGTGTCGACGACGATCTTCCCGGCCCAGGTGGTGAGGCCTGTCAGTTCCGGCACGGCGAAGAACGGCACCGAGAGGAATACGAGCTCCGGCTTCGCCGCCTCCTCGGCCGTTACCGCGCGAGCCCTTGGCCCCAGCCTGCCCACGAGAGCTTCGAGAGTCCCGGGACCCCGGCTGTTGCCGATCAGGACGTCATGACCGTGGCGGACAGCCTTGTCGGCGACCGCCTGTCCCACTTCTCCTGCGCCGAGTACGCCGATGGTGCCGTGTGTGCTCATGGTGCTCGTCCTTGATGGTGTGCAGCCAGAGGGGGTTCGTGACGACGGCTACCCGCGGTGAGGGTTGAAGTCCAGGAGGACCTTGCCGTTCTTCTCCATGTACGCGAGGGCCTCGGTGAAGTCCCTGGCCTTGTAGACGGGGGCGGAGGGCAAGGTGAGCTTTCCCGCCGCGACCAGCCGCGCCGACTCCGCACCGAGGTCCGGATGACGGGGCAGGTACTCGTCCTGATACATCCAGAACTCCATTGTGGTGATGTTCTTCGCCTTCAGTACGTTCGGGTCGGGCGTGAAGGGCTCGCCGCTCATGTAGCCGTAGATCACCAGCAGGGCGCCTTCGGTCAGCACGTCCAGCAGGAGCGAGGTGGCCTTTCCGCTGATGCCGTCCAGTCCCAGCGGCACGGGATCGTTGCCGATGGCCGCACGCACGCGTACGGCCACGTCGGGGGAGTCGGTCAGCACGATGTCGGCGCCGAGTTCCTCCAGCTCGGTCACGAGCTCCTCGCGGCGCACGATGTTGATCGTGCGGAGCCCGCGCTCCTGGGCGAAGGCGATGACGGACCGGCCGACCCCGCTGTTCGCCGCGTTCTGCACCACCCAAGAACCGGCCGGAAGGTCACGCGACTCCACCAGCAGGCCCGCGGTGGTGGGGTTGATGGTGAGCATCGCCGCTTGTTCGAGGCTGATGGACCTGTCCACGGCGGTGAGTTTCGCGGCTTCCGCCAGGACCCGTTCGGACCAGGCGAACGTGCCGAAGGGAAGCAGGACCGTATCGCCGGGGCGGATGCGGGTGACGCCCGGTCCGACCGCCAGGACCGTGCCGGCTCCCTCGTTGCCGATGGCGCTCGGCAGTTCGGGGCGGACCGGATAGACGCCCTTCGCCAGGAGCAGGTCGTGGTGGTCGAGTGGGGCGTATTCGACCTGGATCAGCGCCTGCCCGGCGGCCGGAGCAGGCGGCTCGGGAACGTCCACGACCTTCAGGCTCCGCTCCGGCTCCCCGAACTGGGTGAGGTGAATGGCGAGCATGGAACTCGTCTCCTTGCAGGGGTGCGGACGAAGGACGGGGTGAGCGGAATCCTCGGCCTCCGCGCCGCGGGCCCTTGCCGTTGGGGGGTCCGGGGCGCGGTCCTCTCGGGTGCCTGAAGCGACCGCCCACACGGAGGCGCTGCCGAGCGGGCGGCGAGCACGCGCGCTGCCCGGCGCCGGGCTCAAGCCGTCCACAGCCACCTGCCGACACCCTCGGCAACGGGAGTCACCGCACTTCGACCCCGAGGAACTGCTCCGCGTATCCGGTTTTGTACCTACTAGTAAATAACTCGGATCCGGGTACCGCAACCGGCGAGGGTGTCCACCTGCTATATGCCCTGCCCGCAGGGGGTGCGGGGATTCCGCAAGAAGGGGGACTGCCCAGAGATCCGTATCCGCGACTACCTTCAGAGCGCGCGGAAGTGGCCGCTCCGGATGGTCGTCGAGCGCCGCCGACGCGGCTGTGTCGTCGTTCCCGATGTCGTCGCCAACTCGGCGACCAACGCCTTAGTGGTGGGTGCTCTACGGCGAGGTCGCAGCGGACGCGGCGTCGTTCCTGGCCAAGGTGCGGGGAGCGCTGCGTGCCCTGGTGGCCGAGACGCTGCGGCCGGCCGAGGACGCGGTGTGCACGCCCCGCCAGGCGGCGCGTGACCTGGCGGAGGCCAGGCGCGATGTTCTGCTGCACCGGCCGGGTGCCGCGTGATCACCACACTGCTGGCCACGGTGGCGGCGGTGGGCTGGGGAGCGGCCGACTACTGCGGTGCCAGAGCGTCGCGGGACGCACCGGCTCATCGGGTGGTGCTCCTCTCCCAGATCCTGTCCCTCCCAGTGATCGTTGTCCGGCTGGCGGCGACCACCGAGCACGGACCCGATCCGTCGGCCCCCGGGCCGCTCGCGCTGCGCGGCGCCTGCTGCGCGCTGATCTCGGTCGCACTGGTGAGCCGGGCGGAGCGCTCGGAATCCAGCTGGTGTGCGTCTCCCATGCGGGAAGTCCCCTCCTCCAGTGGGCCGCTCACTCGAACACGAAATCACAAGTCACCTTGCGTGCTCGACCGTTGGTCGGCGATACAGAGGAAGTAGCCGACGCCAAATCCGGAAGAAAGCCCCTGGGGGATGAACTGACAAGTTACGGCCTGTGGGAGCTCTTCCCGGGTGGTGCCCCGGCGCCGGCTCGCCCGCAGGGCGGACGGAGGCCGTCGTCGGTCTCACGGTGGCCGGGAGGCCTGGGCCGCGATTGCGTTCGTGGCCAAGGCCGACTGCACATGGAACCAACTATCGCGGCCACGCTCATCCGCTATCGCAGACTCCCCAAATGAAATGGCCTGTAACTCAAACTAGTTCGGGTTGCGGTTCCGGTTGCCGCGCTCGTGCGGCCTTCGGGTCCCACAGTTTGGCGGTCTGCACGTAGCCGTGGACCACTGAGGCCATCGCCAGAATGAGAAGTGGCCCAAACACCGACGGATGTTTGGCCATCTCCACCGGCAGACAGCGATATGACACCAAGAGCGCGGCGAAGACCGTGGCACTGTAGGTGACCAGCTGGATTCCTGACCGGTCCCAGCCATGGTCGAGCGAGCGCAGCGCTGCCTCGATCGTGAGTGCAAACACCACGCCGGCAACGAGATCCACGCCGTAGTGGTAGCCGAATCCCAGCGTTGCGCCGAGCGTGGCAATCAGCCAGAACGCGCCTGCGAATCGCAGAATCCGTGGGCCCTTACGGGAATGAATGAAAATCGCGGTAGCCCACGCTGTGTGCAGGCTGGGCATGCAGTTGCGTGGGGTGATCTCGTCGAATGGCATCTGGTGCGGGGTATTGATCGGCGGCGGCGTGTTCGGCCAGAGGTTGGCCACCGCCCAGTGCCCGCCGTCCGCGCCGTAGGCGAAGACCGGTCCGACCACCGGGAAGATCATGTAGATGGCCGGCCCGAGGAGGCCGATGACCAGGAAGGTGCGCACCAGATGATGGCGCGGGAAGCGGCGCTCGACCGCGACGTTGCGCAGCTGGTACAGCGCCACGATGACCGCGGCCACCGCAAGCTGAATGTAGACGAAGCCGAGAACATGGGCGCCGATCGGGCCGGTGGCTGTGACGATCCGGCCCACCAGCCACGACGGGTTGCCCAGCGCGTGATCGGCGGTTGCCACGTACTGGTCGAGCGTAGTCGGGCGGGTCTTCGACGTGATGAGGAGCCAGGTATCGCCAGTCTTGCGCCCGGTCACCAGCAGCAGGCCAAGGCCGACGCCCTTCAGCAGCAGGACACGTTCCCGGCCGGTGCGGCGCGTGATGGCGATCACCGCATGGCCCAAAATCACCCACAACGCGCCGTTGCCGAAGGGGTGGCCGTCGGTCACCGTGGCGTCGACCGCCCACCGCACCAGCAAGATGGCGACGTCGATGCCGACCGCGGCACCAGCCGCGATGAACCGTTGCCGCCAGGTGAGCACCACCATCATCAACGCCATACCGGCGTACAACAGGAAACCCGACTTGGGAGCGAATATCGCCTCTCGCGCCTGGTTGGTGATCGGCCCCGGCAGGCCGTAACGACGCGCGGCGATCTCCAGCGCGATGAGGAACCCGAAGGCCGTCACGCCCGCCATGACCCACAGCATCGCCCGCGGTTGGCGCCACGCAGCGAACGCAAATCTGCAGTTTATTCGCGAAAACACCCGCGATGATCTCGATATCAACTGTTTTGGCCGATTTGTTAGATGTTGGCTAAGTAGATCGATCATGCTATCGGAGTGATGCGGGTGGGTTCCGCTGGTTAACGGATGGCGCGAAGGTCAGTTGAACCTGCGCTCGACGGTCCAGCGTCTGCGGTCGATGCCGAGCACGGCGTGGTGGACCCCGTCGCCCCCGAGGCGGCAGTCGCGGAGGATCTTCCAGGTCTTCGTGCGGGCGAGGTTCGCTCAAGGCGAGCGCGGATCTGTATGTGCGAGCGGTTGCCCCTGCTTCCAGTCGAGGAGTTCTTCGCCAGCGGGAAGGAGCGGCTGACCGACTTCCTCGACGAACCCCGAGTGCGGCTGTCACCATCGCGCTGCTGGAAAGGGGGTCCCGCAACTCGGATAAGGCGCGGACAGGCAATGACCTTCGGGATGCCGGCGCGGTAAAGCTAGTTGCTCAGCAGCACTGCCCAGCGGACCTTTCCGGGGAAGAGCCACACTCCGGTGCCAGTGAAGCCGTAGCGCACCCAGACATCGTCCGCACGCTGGCTCCGACAATGATCCGTTGTGCGGAACCTAGTCGTCCGAGCCGGCAGCCGACGGCGGTACCTCGACGACGAAGAACAGGAAGCAGGTTTTGGTCGAGAGGTCATGGAAGTCGTCGGGGAACAGCTCACGGGCGGCCGGGTCGGGCTGCGGCTCGCTGATGACGGAAAGGCGGAAACCGGCGGTGGTGAAAGCGTCGGTCATCGCGTGGAGCGGCTTGCGCCAGAATCTCATCGGGACGGACTGCCCGTTGAACGTCCAGTCGAAGGTATAGCTGGTGGTCGCAAAGTAGTCGGGCCGAGGATCGTGGATCGTGTAGGCCACGAAAGGGTGGTCCACGGACGCGATCAGCCGGCCGCCGGGCCTGAGCACTCGCCGCAACTCGGCCAGTGTCGGCCCCCAGTCCTCCAGGTAGTGCAGTACCAGCGACGCGACCACGTCGTCGAACGCACCGTCGGCGAACGGCAGGCGGTCGCTCAGGTCGACCACATGCAGGGCCACATCGTCACCGAGCCGCCGCCTCGCCAACGCCAGCATCCCGGCGCTGGCATCGATGCCGGTGACGACCGCACCGCGGTCGCGCAGTGCAGCGGACAGGGGGCCCGAGCCGCAACCCGCGTCCAGGACCCGACGGCCGGCCACGTCTCCGGCGAGGGCCAACATCGCGGGCCGCGCATAGTACGCGTTCACGAGGTTGTTCTCGGTTTCCGTCGAGTACGCCTCGGCGAAGCTGTCGTAGTCATTCACCTGCGCCGGAACTGCAGGCTGGACAAGAGTCTCGGGTACGTCGGTCAAGCGTTCCATCGTCGCAGCCTACTGGTCACATGATCCGCCGGACAGAACCTAGTCCTGGACACCGCCACCCTTTGATCAGACGATATTTCTTTTGGCATGATCGTTCGCAAGCCGGGATCGAAAATCCACCTGCTCACCGACCGGAACGGGCTGCCCCTGTCCTGGGCAGCTCCAGGGCGAACATGCACGGCAGCCAGGGTCTGGAGCCGCTCGTGCGCGGTATCCCGCCCATCCGATCGCGCCGCGGGCCGCGACGCCGACGACCGGCGAAACCGCACGCAGACAAGGGCTACGACTACGACCATCCGCGCCGATGGCTCCGCGGGCGTGGCATCCGCCATCGCATTGCCCGCGGCCGAACGCTTCCTCGCCTTTGTTGGCATAGCCGCATCCCTCATCGGCTACCGCCGATTGGCAGCCCTGCTCAGGGCCTGAGCCGGTCTTGCTGTACGTCGAAACAGACCAGCCCCATCGAGTCGGCCACGGCTGCCACGTAGGCCGACGCTTCCTCGGCCATGCTCCAGCTCATCCCGAAGTAGATGAGCGGACCGCTTGCACTGTCGATCAACGGCCCGACCGACCAAGGCGAGGTCTCTTCCTCGTCCTCGGTGATGTCGGACCACCGCTCAAGAAGCGCGGTGACGTAGGCCTCGATGCGTTCGGATGCAGGCTCCTCGGGCTCACCGTCGAGATAGCGGTACACACATCTGAGCCGGTCAACACCACTCGCTCTAGCCGAAAGAAGCGACGTCCAAGTCCCGCTGCGTCACCGCACTGCAGCTGAGGGAAGCCGAGGAGGGACGGTACTCGTCCGGCTCGCTGCTCGGCCGATGCCGGTCGGGTGGCCTGCGGCGTGTGCGGGGGAGAAGAGGGAGGGCCCGACGCCGTCGCGGTCCGCTGACTTGACCGTCAGCGACGGCGAGGTGGCCGCCGCGTGTCCGGGCGTGCACCGACGAGGGGCGTGCGCTACGCGGGCCTGACCGCATCCCTGAACTGAACCGCATACCCATGTCGCTGCCGTGCGGGGCATCGTCGCCCCGCAGATGGCTCGACCGCCAAGGTGACGGACACGAAGCTCAAGACGCCCGTCAAGACCGACGACGGCACCATCACCGACGGCGTCTCCGAGAGCACCAGGACCGGCGTCCGCCAGCCAGGAGCCGGAGAACCCGGCGCCGGTCCTCGAGCTCACGGGCAGGAGCGCGCAGGACGGGGACAGCGGCGCCGCGTCCGCCTCGGCGGCGACCTCGAAGACCTCCGGCAGTTCCAAGCCGGCCGCGTCGAGCAGCGATTCGACGGCTCGCGGGCTCGGCATCGGCGGGTTGGTCGTGGGTGTACTGGGGCTGGCCGCGGCCGTGTTCGCGGTCCTGCGCAGCCGCTCCGCGGGATCCCGGGCCGAGTAGGCCGGCTGTGCCCTGCCGACGTACACCTGTCGGCAGGGCAGGCCGTCCGTCCGCCGACAGGGCGTACGGGACGGGCGGTCCTCGCGTGATGCGCGCCACATATCTCCTCCGGAACCCGGTCGGTGGCCGATCCGACTACTGAACCGGTACGGCGCGATCCGACCGACGCCGTCCGACGTGACCTGGAGACGCGGTTGATGGACGAGTCCCGGCAATCCTCCCTGACCGGCGCGGGCGCGGCCCTGCGGAAAGCGGCGCCCCCGCCCGCGCTCTGCGGCTTCCTCCTGCTGCTGGCCCTGATCTTCACGGTGTCCTACGGGGTGGGTGCCGGCGCCGGTCCTGTCGCACCCGGCATGCACGGCAACGGCACGAGTCGCGACGGCGGCAATGGCGGAGGCGGAGGCGGAGGCGTGGACGACATGGGCAACATGCAGGGGGGACACGGCTGATGGGCACCGAATCGGTGAGCACTCTGGTGACGACCGATCTGACCGTCGGCGGCATGACCTGCGCCGCGTGCGTGACCCGTGTCGAGAAGAAGCTCGGCAAGCTCGACGGAGTGACGGCGACCGTGAACCTGGCCACCGGGCGGGCTCGCGTGAGCCATCCGACGGAGGTCGGCGTCGGGCAACTCGTGGCGACGATCGAGAAGGCCGGCTACACGGCCGCGCTCCCCGAGCCACCCAAGAAGCAACCACATGAGGGCGGCCGGGAGACCGAGGAAGCGCGGCAGGAGCGCGACCGGCTGCTGGTCACCGCGTTGCTCGCGGTGCCGGTGCTCGTGCTGTCGATGGTGCCCGCGCTGCAGTTCCGCAACTGGCAGTGGCTGTGTTTCATGCTGGCGGCGCCGGTCGCGGTATGGGGCGCCTGGCCCTTCCACGTACGGGCGGTACGAGGGCTGCGGCACTCGGCGGCAACCATGGACACGCTGGTCTCGCTGGGCGTGATGGCGTCCTTCTCGTGGTCGGCGTACGCGCTCTTCCTCGGGGGCGCCGGTGATCCCGGGATGCGGATGCCGTTCAGCCTCGTTCCCGCCGCCTCGGACGGCGTCGCGCACATCTATCTCGAAGCGGCCGTCGGCGTACCGCTGTTCGTGCTGGCCGGGCGGTTCCTGGAGGCGCGGGCCCGGCGCGGCACCGGGGCGGCGCTGCGATCGCTGGCCGAACTCGCCGCCAAGGAGGTGTCGGTACGCGACGGCGATTCCGAACGACTTGTTCCCATTGAGGAGTTGGAACGCGGTCAGGTCTTCGTCGTACGGCCGGGCGAGCGGGTCGCCACCGACGGACAGGTGGTGGAGGGCAGTTCGGCCGTGGACCTCTCCCTGGTCACCGGGGAGAGCGAGCCGGTCGAGGTCGGGCCGGGCTCGGCCGTGGTCGGCGGGGCCGTCAACGCCGGTGGATTGCTGCTCGTACGGGCCACGGCCGTCGGTGCCGACACTCAGCTCGCCCGCATCACCCGTCTGGTCACCGAGGCGCAGGCCGGCAAGGCGCGCGCCCAGCGGCTGGCCGACTCGGTGGCCGGTGTCTTCGTGCCCGTGGTGCTGGCGCTGGCCGTCACCGCGCTCGGGTTCTGGCTGGGCGCCGGGGCCGATCCACAGGCGGCGGTCACCGCGTGCGTGGCCGTCCTGGTCGTGGCCTGCCCCTGTGCGCTGGGCCTCGCGACCCCGACCGCGCTGATGGCCGCCACCGGCCGCGGTGCCCAGCTCGGCGTCCTCGTCACCGGCCCGCAGGCGCTGGAGGGACTTCAGCACCTCGACGCCGTCGTCCTCGACAAGACCGGCACGCTCACCACGGGCCACATGAGCGTCGCCCGAATCACCGCCGTACCGGACGGACTCGGCCGCGACGCGGTACTGCGGCTGGCGGGGGGCGTCGAGCAGGGCTCGGAACACCCACTCGGCCGGGCCGTCTCCGCCTACGCCCGGCGGGAGCTGCGCGAGCAGCGGCTGCCGGACGCGAGCGAGTTCAGTGCCCTGCCGGGGCGGGGAGTGCGCGGCCGGGTCGAGGGGCGACTGGTCGAAGTCCTCGCACCGGACGACGAGTTGCCCGCCGCGCTCGCGGCTGCCCTGCCGGTGGCCGAAGCCGCCGCGCACACGCCCGTACTGGTCCGTGTGGACGGGGTGGCCGAGGCGCTGATCGAGGTCGGGGACGTCGTACGCCCCGGAAGCTACCGGGCCGTCGACCGGCTGCGGCGGCTCGGTGTGCGGCCCGTGCTCGCCACCGGCGACCGCGAGGCGCCCGCCCAGGCTGTTGCCGCAGCCCTGGGCATCGACGAGGTGCACGCCCGCTGCACGCCCGAGGACAAGGCCGAGCTCGTACGGGAGTTGCGGGAGCAGGGCCACCGGGTCGCGGTGATCGGCGACGGCGTGAACGACGCCGCCGCGCTGGCCGGCGCCGACCTCGGGATCGCCATGGGCACCGGCACCGACGTGGCCATCGGGGCCGCCGACGTGACCCTCGTACGCGGCGACATCGAGGCCCTCGCGGACGCCGTCCTGCTGGCACGGCGCACCCTGGGCACCATCCGCGTCAACCTCGTCTGGGCCTTCGGCTACAACATCGTGACCGTACCGCTCGCCCTGGTCGGCCTGCTCAACCCCATGCTCGCAGCCGCGGCCATGTCCGCCAGTTCGGTGCTGGTGGTCGGCAACAGCCTGCGGTTGCGCGGCCGGCAGCTCTCACCCGCCCGGAGGCGTACCCGATGACTCGACAACCGGTTTGGCGTCCGACCCGCCGTCGGCTCACCGACACCCTGCTCGCCGCGCTCGCGCCCGTCGCCGTGTGCGGCCTGGCGCTCGGGGGTCTGAGCATGTGGACCGCGTACGGCAACGCGGGCAGCCCGGCCCGTATCGCGGTCACCGGAGGCCGGGTGTACCTGCCCTACGGCGACGCCCCGGACACGGCGGCCTTCTTCCGGATCACCAATAACGGCGGCTCGGCGGACCGGCTGCTGAAGGTGACGTCCCGCGCGGTCGACGGAGCCGGCACCCTCAGCCGGCATCGCATGACCGGCACTCGGTCGGCCTCCGCACAGACGGTGGCGTCGGTCGCCGTCCCGGCCGGTGGCAGCCTCGCCATGTCCCCGTACGGCCTTGATGTGACGGTCCCGGCCAAAGCGGGCTGGCAGGCCGGTGATCTCGTCTCGTTCACCTTGCATTTCGAACGCGGCGGGGCCGTGAAGACCCTGGCTGTGGTGGTCCGTCCGGGTCAGGACGGCACATGACTCCTCACCCTTAGAGGTCGGCCCGACCGCCCGCCGAGTTCCGGCAGGGCGCTGTGTCCTGTATCACTCTCTTCAGGGTGAGTGGCGGGTCCGGGTGCTGTGCGTACCCACCCGTGACGAGCGAAGCCCGGATGCGAGGATGAGGCGGTCATGACTGCTGGGTGGGGTTTGCGCACGATGCGAGCCGCGGTGTTCGCGGCCGTCTGCGTGCTGCTCGCCGCCCTCGGTCACGTACTGATGTCGGGCGCCACCGTGCCCTGGTGGACGATGGCCGCCGGGTTCGCCGCCACGACCGGCGTCGGCTGGTGTCTGGCGGGCCGTGAGCGAGGGCTCGCGCTGGTGGTGCCCGCCGCGGTCGTCGCGCAGGGGGCGCTCCACTCGGCCTTCTCGCTGGCCCAGTCGGCGGCATCGGGCGCCGGCACGGGCTCCGTGGCGCACGCGATGAGCGGCATGGACATGGGCTCCATGTCCATGGACGCGATGGACATGGGCTCCATCGGGTCCATGTCCACCGGGCGTTCGGAGCACGCGGGGCACCTCGCTCAGCTGGCTCACGGCATGGGCGGCACGTCATCGTTCGGCATGCTCGCCGCCCACGCCCTGGCGGCTGTGCTGAGTGGGCTGTGGCTGGCCTACGGCGAGAAGGCCGCGTTCCGCGTGCTGAGGGCCGTCGCGGGATGGCTGGCGGCTCCGTTGCGGCTGTCGCTCGCTCTGCCCGCCCCGCCTCGCCGACCGAGCCTGCGGCCGACGCGCGAACGTTCGGAGCGGGTGCCGCGGCTGCCGCTCGCGCACACGATCATTTCTCGGGGGCCTCCGGCCGGGATCGCTGTCGCCTGAGACAGCTGGTTTCCCGAAGCCGTCCCCATGGGCGCCGCGTCGTCGGCGCCAGGGCTTCGGGCACGGGCCGTTCACGTCGTGCGGCCCCATCCCACCTCCCGTCCCGGGACGTTTCCGCAGCGGCGAAGTCACGCCCGGCGTACCGGCGCGCGCTCGCGCGTGCCGCCGCGCTGCCGTGCCGCTGTGCCGGATCCCGGACAACCGAGAAGGACATCAGGTGATCACTCCTGTCTGCCCCGCTTCGCGCCCGAAGCGCGACGCGGGGCACAAGGCGGCGGATCAGCCCGGCTCGACGGCATCGCCCGACGATCCGGCCACCGCCTGGGCCCTCGCCGCCCGCGCCGGTGACCCGGACGCCGTCGACCGATTCGTGCGGGCCCTGCACCCCGACGTCGTTCGCTACATCACGTACCTCTCCTCCGACCGCCAGCTCGCCGACGATCTGACGCAGGACACGTTCCTGCGGGCGCTCGGCAGCCTGCACCGGTTCGAGGGACGCTCGTCGGCGCGTACGTGGCTGCTGGCCATCGCGCGTCGCACGGTGGTCGACAGTTGGCGATACGCCGCCACGCGGCCTCGGGTGGCCGACACGGACGACTGGACGATGTGGGCCGAGCGGGCCCAGCCGAGCGGCCTGCCCGGCTTCGACGACGGTGTGGCGCTGCTCGACCTGCTGAACGCGCTGCCCCCCGAGCGCCGTGAGGCGTTCGTCCTCACCCAGCTGACGGGACTTCCTTACGAGGAGGCCGCCGAGGCCAGCGGTTGTCCCATCGGGACGATCCGCTCGCGGGTGGCACGCGCCCGGGCGACCCTCGTCGAACTCCTTGTCGAGGCCGAGGAGCCGCACGTTCCTGCCGTCGTCGCCGCATGACGAAAAGGGTGCCGGTGTCCACCGTGAGCGGGGGACACCGGCACCCTTCCCGGCATCAGGCCGGCCCTGACCGCCGAGGCTCACCTCACGCCTTCGGCCACGCTCGCCCGGACGGCGACCTTCCCGCTCTGCCGGAACCACAAGAGGTAGGTCACCTGCTGCCCGGCTCTCAGCGCGGGGGGATCCAGGATCACGACCCCGAGTCCTCCCGGCGCCATACGTACCGTGCCGCCGGCCGGGACGTCGACGGCCCACACGGGATCCGTACGCCCTGTCCCGGTGCGGCGCACCGTACGGCGCAGGATGCTGACGCCCAGTTGGGGTGAGTCCGCGTACAGCAGCGTGTCCTTCGACCGGCCGGTGTTGCGGATCTCGAAGTACGCGGCGGTGGAGCCCGAGCCTGCTGGTGCCGCGATGATGCGCGCGTCGACGACCGTGATTCTGGGCGGCGGATCGCCTGCCGCGCCGGTCGCGGTGTACGCCACCAGAAGGGCCAGCGCGCCGCAGGAGGCGCCCAACAGCGGCGCGACGGCCCGTAAGAAGGTGGCGAACGGCGTGTTGTGCGTCGGGCGCATCACACGCATCAGGCTTCTCGGCTCCATACGTCAGAGGTCGGGGCGTGCTCCCTGCTGGTTCCCGGCTCCTGCCGAGCTGACCGGTTCCGCCCTGTGTCGGCGGGGAAGGACCCCTCCGGAGCCCGGATCGAACGTGGTTGCGGAACTGCCCGGACCGCGGCGGGGGAGGGGTGATCACGTGCGGGGTCTCGCACGAGAGCCGAGGGAAGGATCACCGCGGGGTTGGCCGTGGGAACAGGAGGCCGCCCGACCCGAACACCGGTGGACGAGGATCGGCAGGGCCTGGCCCCTGGGTGTTGCCACCCTGACCGTGCTGGCGGCCGGTTACGCCTGGCTGGGTTTCGTTGTGGAGGGCGTCCCCGGAGCCCTGGTGGGCTGTACCGCGGGGCTGGTGCTGAGCGGGTTGCTCCACCTGCTGGTGGATTCGGCGGTCTCGGGGCCAAGGCCGGCGCGCCGCACAGGCCGTGGCGCGGCGGAGGTCCGTGGGCGCCTTCGCGGCCGCGGGTGAACAGAACACTGTGCGAACGGTGAACAGAACACTGTGCGAACGAGGGAACTCCGTGGTCCGTCGGCGCGACTACCTGTGTCCTCAAGTGCCGCCAAGTGTCGCCACAGCAAGGGAAATCGGCCCGGAGAACGCGGGAACTCGAACCCACTCGCGACCGACTACTAGTTCGACAGCGCAGCTCAACACCCTCTGACCACCGTGCGAGGTCGGCGGGTTGAAGCGCGGAACTTCGGGCGAAGGTGGGTCGGCACACGTGGAACGCAGACGTCTGCTGCAGCGATCGTGGAGTTCGAGCGCCGGGGAACGGTGCTCCGGACGTCGACCGCTTCCGTGTGACCGGGCCGCCGAACTCCGGAGAACCGCATGACACCAGAGATAGAGAACGCCTTCGCCGCGATCAGAGCCGAGTTCGGTACGGAATCGATCGCTCGGGTCGAGCAGATGCTGGAGCCGGGCGGGAGCGAACGGCATCCGCTGCAGAAAGCGGCCAAGTGGATCATGCCGGGGCTCTCTCCCACCCCCTGGCACGACCCGTACGCCTACCCCGAACTGGCCCCGGTCGTCCATGAACTGGAGGCCAGTCATCAGGCGATCAAGAAGGAGCTGAATGCCGCATGGGCGGCCCGGCGGGAGGTTTTCTCGGACTACGAGCACTATCTGAAACGCCAGGAGGACTGGCAGGCCCTCTACCTCTTCCGTAAAGGAAGTCTCGCCGAGGAGTCGGCCGTCATGGCTCCTACCGCTTATCAGGTGCTGAAGGATGTCGCCGTCGGCACGGGCAAAATATGCCCTCTCCTGGAATGTCATTTCTCCACCCTGTTGCCGGGTGCCGTCATCGAACCCCATTGCGACCTGTGGAACTTCAGCATCAACCTGCATCTCGCGGTGGACATCCCCGACGGGTGCAGCATCACGGTCGCCGGGGAGACGCGTTCCTGGGAAGAGGGCAAGTGCCTGCTCTTCGACTATTCCTTCGAGCACGAGGCACGCAACGCGGGCACCCACCCACGGACCTGCCTGCTCATCGACCTCTGGCATCCGGAAACCACCGTCCCGGAGCGCCGGGCGCTGGTTGCCCTCATCACCGAAATCCGTCGGCTCATGGGGGAGGAGTGACTCGGGGGTAAAGAATTCGTTTAAGGAGTTCCCATTTCTAGCCGATCCGGCAGTTTCCGACTGCCGGTTCCCAGTGCTGCCCTGATATTCCTTGAATACGCAATGAGTGTCGAGAAGTCGCCCATTCCCAAGTCCGAATCGGGCTGCTACGGTGACGAAAAACCGTCGGTCTGCCGGAAATTAATTCCGTGGGAATTCCGAATACTGTGATCCCGAGGGGGGTGATCGATGATGTCCACGACGGAGTCGGCAAAGGTTCCGCTCCGAAAGTCGATCGGACTTCCTCTGCTTGTTCTGGCGTCGGGTCAGCTCGTCATCTCGCTCGACTACAACATCGTGTACGTCGCCCTGCCCGACATCGGCGCCGGGCTGGGGTTCTCCGACCACGACCTGCAGTGGGTGGTGAGCGCCTATGTCGTGGCCACCGGAGGCTTCCTGCTGCTGGGCGGCCGGGCCGCCGACCTGCTCGGCCGGCGTCGGATGTTCGTCGTCGCGGCGCTGCTGTACGCGGGGTCGTCCCTGGTGGGCGGCCTGGCTCAGACGCCCGGCGTCCTGGTCGCCGTCAGGGCGGTCCAGGGCATCGGCGGCTCCCTGCTGTTCCCGGCGACGCTGTCCCTGATCACCACCCTGTACGACGAAGGGCCCGACCGGAATCGGGCCTTGGCGGTGTGGGGTGCCGCGGGAGCCGGCGGGCTCTGCTTCGGGTCCCTCCTCGGCGGGGTCCTGGTGGAGGCGTTCGGCTGGCCGTCGGTGTTCTTCGTCAACGTGCCCGTGGCGGGAGCCCTCGCGGTGGCCGGGCGGTTGCTCTTCCCCGCGGACGGTCCATGGGACCGCTTACGGCACTTCGACGTGGCGGGTGCGCTGACCGCGACGGGCGGGATCACGCTCCTGGTGTTCCTGCTGGTGCAGGCCCCCGCGGAGGGCTGGGACACGGCCGCGGCCCTCGTGAGCGCGGTGCTGTCGGTCTGCCTGCTGACGCTCTTCGCCGTCGTGGAGCGGCGGTCCCGTGATCCGCTCGTACCGGCACGGCTGTTCGCCCACCGCGGCCTGCTCGCGGCGATGGGGGTGACCGCCCTGTTCAGCGCGACGTTCAGTTCGGTGCCGTACTTCCTGACGCTCTACTTCCAGACGGTCCACGGGTACCGCGCGGTCGCGACCGGGCTCGCGTTCCTCGTGCCCGCCGTGGTGGTGGCCGTCGGTACGCAGGCCGGCGAACGGGCCGTGTCCGCCTTCGGTATGCGCCGCATGCTGGTCGGCGGCATGACGTTGGGTGCCGCCGGAGCCGCGGCACTCGGCCTGGCCCTCACCTCGGACGGCTCGTATCCCAGCCTCCTGCCGGGAATCGTGCTGCTGGGCCTCGGCCAGGGTGCCGCGTGGACGGGGATGTGGATCGCCGCGTCCGCCGGGGTGGCCCCCGGTGACCAGGGCGTCGCCTCGGGACTGGCGTCGACCACCCTGCAGGTGGGCGGCGCGGTCGGCCTCGCCGTACTGGTCGCGCTCGCCGGTGGCGTCGGGCAGAACGCCTCCGGGCCAGGGCTCCTCGACGGCATCCGTACCGCCGTGTTCGCGATAGCGGGCGGCATCGGCTGCGGCGCGCTCGCACTGCTCGTCCTTCGCAGGGCCACCAGTACCAGTCCTTAGACACTCCTTGGACACCCCCTTCGCCTCCCAATTCCGTGTCCGGGCCTTACGGCCCGTCCTCCGTCATGCCAGGAGAATCCCCATGTCCCCTACCGCCGCGGGCTCTTACGCTCCTCCGGCCGCCGTCCTGTGCGGGCTGGCCGGATGGGTGCCGTCCCGCGTGGTGACCAACGAGCACCTCGCGCGACGGCTCGACACCGACGACGCATGGATCCGGACCCGGACCGGGATCCGCCGACGGCACGTCGTCGACCCCGGACAGTCGACGTCCGACCTGGCCGTCGAAGCCGGCCGCCGGGCACTCGCCGCCGCGACAGACAGGGTCGACGCAGTCGTCGTCGCCACGACGACCCCGGACCGCAGCTGCCCGGCCACCGCGCCCGCGGTCGCCGCACGGCTCGGTCTGACGGGGGCGGCCGCCTTCGACATCAGCGCCGTGTGTACCGGGTTCGTCTACGGCCTCGCCTCGGCCGCCGGGCTCATCGCGGCCGGCGTGGCCGAACGGGTCCTGCTCATCGGGGCGGACACCTACTCCACGATCGTGGATCCCCTCGACCGGGCCAACGAGATCATCTTCGGCGACGGCGCGGGAGCCGTCGTCCTGCGCGCCGGACACCCCGACGAGCCCGGCGCGGTCGGCCACTTCGACCTCGGCAGCGACGGCGCCCACGAGGACCTGATCACGGTCGCGGCCGGCGGCTCCCGACAGCGCTCCCGACCGGGCGAACCCAGCCGCCAGGACCGGCACTTCGCCATGCGAGGCAAGGAGGTCTACCGGCACGCCGTGACGCGCATGGCCGAGTCGGCGCGCGCCACGCTGTCCCGGGCCGGCTGGAAGATCGACGACGTCGACCACTTCGTACCCCACCAGGCCAATCTGAGGATCCTGCACTCGGTGGCCGACGACCTCGGTCTCCCTCGCGAGCGGTGCGTGACCCATGTCGAGTCCGTCGGCAACACGGGCGCCGCGTCCATCCCGCTCGCCCTCGCCGACACGGCTGCCCGCCAGGCGCTCCGGCCCGGCGCCCGGCTTCTGCTCACCGCCTTCGGAGGCGGCCTCACCTGGGGCTCCTGCCTCCTGACCTGGCCCACGCTCCCCGCGCCGGCCCATCGGTACGACCAACCGCCTCATCTGTACGACCAACCGCCCCATCCGCACGACGTACCGGCCCATCCGTACGACCAAGGAGAACGGACGACGTCATGAGCACCACCTACGACCAGCTGGTCGAGATCCTCGCGAGGCTGCACGACGCCCCGGCCGACCGGATCAGCCGTGAGGCGACCTTCGCCGAACTGGGCGTCGACTCGCTGACGATGGTCGAGATCAGCATCCGCATCGAGCGCGACCTCGGTGTGGCCGTCGGCGACGACGAATTCCGGCCCGACCTCACCCTCGGCGACCTCGCCGGGCTCGTCGACGCCCGTCAAGCGGCTGTCTGACTTCCTCCGCTCTCCCCTCCCCACGAAAGGCAGCACCCATGCGGATCAATGAGCAGCCCGGCACCGCGATCGGCGCGACGGTCGAGGGCTTCGACCATGCCACCGCCTCGTCCGCCGACATCGACGCGCTCAAAAGCACCGTCTACACCAAGAAGATCGCCGTCCTGAAGGGCCAGGACCTCTCTCCCCAGGAGTTCCTCGAACTCGGCAAGCGGCTGGGCCGCCCGGAGACCTACTACGAGCCGATGTACCACCACCCGGAGGTCACGGAGATATTCGTCTCCTCCAACGTGCCGGAGAACGGAAAGCAGATAGGCGTACCGAAGACCGGAAAGTTCTGGCACGCCGACTACCAGTTCATGCCGGACCCCTTCGGAATCACCCTGATCTACCCCCAGGTCATTCCCGAGAAGAACCGCGGCACGTATTTCATCGACATGGGGCGGGCGTACGGCAGGCTGCCCGAGGAACTCAAGAAGGAGATCGGCGGAACGTACTGCCGGCACTCGGTGCGCAAGTACTTCAAGATCCGGCCCCACGACGTCTACCGGCCGATCTCCGAGATCATCGAAGAGGTCGAACGGAAGACCCCGGCCGTCCTCCAGCCGACCACGTTCACCCACCCCTTGACCGGGGAGACAGTCCTCTACATCAGCGAGGGCTTCACCGTCGGCATCGAGGACCAGGACGGCAAGCCGCTCGACGACGAGCTGCTTGGGCGCCTGTTCGAGGCCACCGGCCAGCTCGACGAGACCTTCGAGCACGACAACATCCACCTGCAGGGTTTCGAACAGGGCGACCTGCTGGTCTGGGACAACCGCAGCCTCATCCATCGCGCCCGGCACACGACCACCCCCGAGCCGACCGTCTCCTACCGCGTCACCGTGCACGACGAGCGCAAGCTCCACGACGGGATCAAGGCGGCATGACGGCCCCCTCCATGGCCTGGCACCCCACGGACGAGGACCTGTTGGCGCAGGTTCTGGTGCCCTACAAGGACCACTGCAAATACCTCCGCTCGGCCGTCGTGACCGAGAGCGATACCGGACGAGCCCTTGCCCGCTGCGAATTCGCGATTCCGGAGTCGTGCTACATCGACGACACCGGCCACCTGAATTCCGTCGAGGTGAACATCTGCTACAACCAGATGATGTATTACCTCGTCGCCAAGTCCGTGAAGGAAGGGCTGGGCACAGGGTTCGAATCCTGGACACTGGACGACTTCTGGAAGCACCAGCTCCCGGACATCCTGATCGCCCGCTTCGCCTCCAACTTCCGGCGACCCGTCAACCCCCGTGCGTTCTCCGGGGAGATGGAATTCCGGTCCGTCACCCGGCGCGCCCCGGCAGGCGGCAGCCCGTTCCTCCACGTCGAGACCGCCTTCCGCTACTGGGACGCGGACTCGGGCCGGTGCGACGGCGAGGCCATCCTGGCGTTCGTCAACGTCCCCTGACGCGCCCTCTGCAACCCCACCCAGCGGCAAGAGAGGACGGAGACCCCCATGTCCACGGACAGGCTCCACCACCCGGAGCTCGAGACACTCGTCCAGACCACGAGCTTCCACGCACACCACCAGCCCACGACCCCCGCGGTTCTCTTCGAGGGCCGCACGGTGACGTACGAGCAACTGCACCGCGAGAGCAACCGCATCGCCCACGCCCTCCAGGCCGCCGGACTCACGCCGGGCGACCGGGTCGCGTACCTCGGCAAGGAGTCCGAGCACTACTACGAGATCTTCTTCGGCTGCGCCAAGAGCGGCACCGTGCTCGTCCCCGTCAACTGGCGGCTCACCGCCCCCGAGGTCAGCCACATCCTGCGGGACTCCGGGACCCGACTGCTCTTCCTGGAGGAGGAGTTCGGGCCGATCGTCGAGAAGATGCCGACCGCGCCCCCCGACACGGTCGTCGAGCTCGGAGTGCCCTTCGCCCTCTGGAAGGCATCCCACCCCGACACCGACCCGACACTGCACGTCACCCCCGACACCCCTGTCGCCCAGCTCTACACCAGCGGCACCACCGGTCTGCCCAAGGGCGTCGTGCTCGCCCACCGCAGCTTCTTCGCGATCCGCGACGCGCTGGCGAGCGAGGGGCTGGACTGGATCGACTGGCGCGCCGGTGACATCGCGCTGATCGGCATCCCCGGATTCCACGTCGGCGGCCTGTGGTGGGCCACGCAGAACTTCAACGCCGGAACCACGATCGTCGTGATGCGGGCCTTCGCCGCACGCCAGGCCGTCGACCTCATCCGCGACCTCGGCATCACCACCGCCTGCGTCGTCCCGGCCATGCTCCGCATGATGCTGACCGAACCCGATGGCGGCGCCAAGGACTTCACCACCCTGCGCAAGACCGTCTACGGCGGTTCCCCCATCTCCGAGGCACTGCTGGAGGAGAGCCTCGCCGTTCTCGACTGCGAGTTCGCCCAGATCTACGGCCTCACCGAGACCGGAAACACCGCCGTCTGCCTGCCACCGGCCGCCCATGTCCCCGGCGGTTCCCTCATGCAGGCGGCAGGGCGGCCGTATCCGGGAGTGGGCAGCAAGGTGATCGACGGCGAGGGGCGCGAACTTCCGCCGGGCGCGGTCGGGGAGGTCTGCCTGGCCACGCCGGCCCACATGGTCGAGTACTGGGGACTGCCCGACAAGACCGCCGAGACCCTCGTCGACGGCTGGATCCACACCGGGGACGCCGGATACATCGACGAGGACGGCTACATCTTCATCCGCGACCGCATCAAGGACGCCATCCTCGTCGCCGGCGAGAACGTCTACCCCGCCGAGATCGAGAACGTACTGGAGCACCACCCTGGCGTGGCGGAGGCCGTCGTCGTCGGCGCCCCCGACGAACGCTGGGGCGAGTACGTGCACGCCTTCGTCGTCCCCGCGCCCGGGCAGCAGCCCAGCCCCCGGGACCTGCACACCTTTCTCGTCCCGCGGCTCGCGAGCTTCAAGCTGCCCGCCCGCTACGAGTTCATCGACAGCGTCCCGCGCAACCCCAGCGGGAAGATCCTGCGCCGCGAGCTGCGCGACCGCTTCTGGGGCGACTCCACACGCAAGGTCAACTGACCTTCCACCAGGCCGGATTGAGAGAGAACGACATGCCTGCTCCCCTCACGCTGGAGGGCTTCCGCGCGGACCTGGCGGAGTTTCTGTACCAGCGGCCCGACGAAGTCGACCTCGAAGAGAACCCCATAGACGCCGGACTGGACTCCCTGCGCATCGTCACCCTCCTCGAACGGTGGCGGGAGACCGGCGCGGAGGTGACCTTCGTCGAACTCGCCGAGTGCACCTCGTTCGCCCAGTGGTGGCAGCTGCTCTCCGCACGGCAGAGGGGAGCGGACCATGCCGACGCATGACAGCGACATGGATGACACAGTGCGGCGTCATCCGTTGCTGGCCGCCCAGGAAGGGATCTGGAACGGCCAGCAGCTCGACCCGGACAGTCCCGCGTACAACACGGCCGAGTACGTGCTCATCGACGGACCGGTGGACACGGCCGTCTTCGATGCGGCCCTGCACCACGTCGTCGCGGAGACGGAGGCCCTGAACGTCGCCTTCGTCGTCGACGACCAGGGCCGCCCCTGGCAGACGGACGCCCCGGCCGGCGACTGGCGCCTGCACACGGCCGACCTCACCACCGAGCTGGACCCGCACGCGGCGGCCCTGGCCTGGATGGGCGAGGACATGGGCCGCCCCGTCGACCTCGCGCGCGGCCCCGTCTTCGGCCACGCCCTGCTGCGCATCGCACCGGAGCAGTACCTCTGGTACCACCGCGTGCACCACATCGCCCTCGACGGCTTCGGCCTGTCGCTGGTCGCTCGCCGAGTCGCCCAGGTCTACACGGCCCTGGCGGCGGGCGAGCCGGTGGCGGACAGCGGTTTCGGCACCCTGGCCGCGGTGCGGGACGAGGAACGCGCCTACCAGGAGTCGCCCCGCTTCGCCAAGGCCCGCGCCTACTGGGCGGACCGGTTCGCGGACCGGCCGCCCGTGGCGACACCCGCCGGCCGTACGGCCCTGCCCGCGCGCACGTTCCACCGGCGGGTGGCAGAGCTCGACGCGACGGAGACGGAGGCCCTGCGCGCCGTTGCCCGGGACCTGAAACTCACCTGGTCCGAGGTGCTGTTGGCCGTGACGGCGGCCCAGCTGCACCATGCGACCGGCGCACCGGAGATCGTCCTCAGCCTGCCGGCGATGGGACGCCTGGGCTCCGTATCGCTGCGCGTTCCCTGCATGGTGCGCAACATCCTGCCCCTGCGCGTCGCGGTCACCCGGTCGGACAGCCTGCGCGACCTCGCGGCCCGGATCTCCCGCGAGCTCCGCGCCGGACTGCCGCACCAGCGCTACCGCTACGAACAACTGCGGCGCGACCTCAAGCTCGTCGGCGGACAGCGCCGGCTGTCCGGTCCCGGCGTCAACATCATGCCCTTCGAGTACGACCTGCGGTTCGCCGGACACCGCAGCACGGTGCACAACGTCTCCGCGGGTCCCGTCGACGACCTGTCGGTCAACGTCTACGACCATTCCGAGGGCGGGGGACTGCGCATCGCCGTGGACGCCAACCCCGACCTCTACGACGAGGCGGACGTCGCCGTATTCCAGGAGGGACTGCTCTCCCTGCTCGGGGAGGCAGTCGCCGCCCCCGACCGGGTGCTCGGCGATCTGCGTGCACGCGAGCCCGTCCCGGTACTGGACGGCGGGCCGCTGCCCGGCCCCGTCCGCCCGGTCCTCGGCCTGATCGCCGACCACGCCGCCCGACGAGGCGGCTCCGTCGCCGTCGCGCACGACGGCGACTGCATCACGTATGCCCAACTCTTCGGGTCGGCACGTGCGCTCGCCCGCCGACTGGCTGCCCGCCGGGTCGGCCACGGCGACCTGGTGGCCGTCGTTCTGCCGCGCGGCATCGACGCGATCACCGCCATCCTCGGCGTCCTGCTCTCCGGTGCCGCCTACTGCCCGCTCGATCCGACGGCGCCCCCGGCCCGCAGGGCGGAACTACTGGACGACGCCCGACCGGCCCTGGTCCTCACCACCAACTCCTACGCCGACGACTTCGGGGACCGGATCGTTCTGCGATACGACCAGCCGGAACCCGAGTCCGGAGCGGCCCAGCCGACGACACCGACGACGACGCCGGAGGACCTCGCCTATGTCCTCCACACCTCGGGCTCCACAGGGCGCCCCAAGGGCGTCGAGATCGGCCACCGCGCCCTCGCGCACTTCGTCGCAGGCGCCACGCACCGCTACGGCCTTCACCGCCGGGACCGCGTCCTGCAGTTCGCCCCTCTGCACTTCGACACCAGCGTCGAGGAAATCTTCCTCACGCTGTGCGCGGGAGCCACGCTCGTCGTCCGCGGCGACGACATGACCGAGTCGGTCCCCGGGTTCCTGGAGGCCTGCGCACGGCTGCGGATCAGCTTCCTCGACCTGCCCACGGCCTACTGGCACGAACTCGCCTACGCCGTCTCGACCGGCGCCGTCACTCTGCCCGCCGACGTGCGCACCGTCGTCATCGGCGGCGAGGCGGCCCTCCCCGAGCGGGTCGACCGCTGGTGCAAGGCCGTCGGGACGTCGGTCCGGCTGCTGAACACCTACGGCCCGACCGAGGCCACCGTGGTCGCCACCGTAGCCGACCTCCACGACCCCTCGCTCGCCCCGGGAGACGTGCCCATCGGGCTGCCGCTGCCCGGCACCCGAGCCGCGGTCGTCGACGGCGAACTCCACCTCCTGGGCGACAACCTGGCCCTCGGCTACCGCGGAGACCGGCCACCGGACACCTCCCGCTTCGCCCCTCTCGACCAGCTCCCCGGAGCACCCCGCGCCTACCGCACAGGCGACCTCGTACGGATCGGCGACGACGGGCAACTGCGCTACCTGGGCCGGTCGGACACCGAGTTCAAGATCAGCGGACATCGTGTGCACCCGGCCGAGGTCGAGGGCGCCCTCCTCAGTCACCCGGGAGTCCGTGGCACGGCTGTCGTAGGGCAGGTGCTGGGGGATGGGACGCGGCGCTTGGTCGCGTACGTCGTCCCGGACGGGCCCGCCCCGGCGGTGGCGGGGATCCGCGACCACCTCCGGAAGACGCTGCCCGCGGCGATGATCCCGGCGGCCGTCGAGTTTCGTGACCGCCTGCCCCGGACGAGCTCAGGGAAGATCGACAGGAACGCGCTCGCCACGACGGCACCCGCCCCCGATGTGTGGGCGGCCTCTTCCGACAGCACACTGGAGCGCACCATCTCCGCCGTCTGGCAACAGGCGCTCGGCGTGGCCGCCGTCTCCGCGCGGGACGACGTGTTCGACCTGGGGGCCCACTCGCTCCAGGCCATCCAGGTCGCCAACCGCCTCGGCGTCGAACTGCGCCGTGACGTGAAGGTCGCCTGGCTCTTCCAGTACCCGACCCCCGCCGAGTTGGCGATCTTCCTGGAGCAACGGGAGCAGCCTCGACCGGCCGCTCCCGGCCTTCCGGCAGCCTTGCTCGCCGACACCGTCCTCGATCCGGACATCCGCCCCGGCGACGGCCCCCGGGCGAGCGGCACACCGGACAGAGTCCTGCTCACCGGCGCCACCGGCTTCGTCGGCGTACACCTGCTGGCCGAACTCCTGACGAGCACCGGCGCGGAGGTCGTCTGCACCGTTCGCGCCGCGAGCCCCGCCGAGGCCACCGCCCGCATCCACCAGGCCCTGGAAACCCACCTGATCAACCTCCCGGACGCGGCGCGCCAACGCATCACGGCGGTCCCCGCGGACCTCACCCGCCCCCACCTCGGCCTGGACGACGCGCTCTTCGCCGAACTCGCCCACACCTGCGGGGCGATCATCCACAATGCGGCGACCGTCAGCATCATGCGCGAGTACGCCACCCTCCGCGCCGCCAACACCGAGTCCACCCGGGACCTGCTGCGCATGGCGGCCGTGCGCTCGACCCCCCTGCACTTCGTGTCGACCCTCTCCGTCGCCCCGCCCCTCGCCCTCGCCCCGGAGGTACCGGAGGCGTTCCTCCCGGCCCATCCCGGACTGCGCTACGGCTACCAGCAGTCGAAGTGGGCGGCCGAGCGCCTGCTGGAACAAGCCGCGGAGAGGGGCCTGCCGGTCACCGTGCACCGGCTCGGTCGAATCGTCGGCCCGTACACCACCGGTTACGTGAACGAGCGGGATTTCCTCTGGAGCGTGGTGCGCGCGGGGGCTCCCGCCGGCATCGTCCCCGACCTGTTCGAGGAGGAGACCTGGACGCCCGTCGACCACGTCGCCCAGGCCCTCGTCCACCTCTGCCTCGGACAGCCCGCACCGGGCGCGATCGTCTTCAACCACGCCGCCGGCGAGCTGGTGAGACTGGGTGACGTGTACGACTGGCTGGAGGAGTACGGCTACCCGCTGCGGCGTATGCCGTTGGCCCGGTGGCGTGCCGAACTGCCCCGCTCGTCCGGTGACTCCGGCGACTCCGATGGGTCCGGCGTGGCGGCGACCACGCTCGCCTTCTTCGACTCCTGGGACGCGAACGCCGACGACGCGACCGGGCCCGACCTGCGCCTGGGACGCGTCCGCGCCGACAACGTCGTGCACGGTCTGCGCGGCAGCGGCATCACCTGCCCGCCCGTCGACCGCGACCTCATCTTCCGCTACCTCGACCACTGCGTCACCACCGGAACCCTGCCCGCCCCGGCCGGGAAACAGTTCCACTCCGCCACGCCCGCAAGGTAGTTGGGCATGTCCGGGAACTCAGGGGCTCCACCCCCCGACTACTGCAACAGAACCCGACGCCTCACGAACACCCCGTAACAAGGAGCCAGCATGTCGAATAAACGGCCGGTCGCCGTCGCCCTGGCCGGCGCCCTCTGTCTGGTCACGACGGCATGCGCCGACTCGTCGACCGACAACGGCGCCGCCACCGGCGGCAAGGCGTCCGCGGCGGCTGCGAAGTCCGGCTACCCGGTGACCTTCGACAACTGTGGGGTGTCCGAGAAGTTCACCGAGGAGCCCAGCCGGGTGGTCGTGATGAACGGCGCCTCGGTGGCCGAGGTCTCCACGCTGCTCTCCCTCGGCGTCGGCGACCGCATCGTCGCCAACCAGCAGAGCTACGGGATGTCCGAGGTGGCGGGCCGCGCCAAGGCCATCAAGGCCCTGCCGACCGGCGACGTCAAGCTCAACGACGCGTACGACATTCCGCGCGAGGCGATGATCGGGCTGCGGCCTGACCTGGTGCTGTCCACGACTTCGTACGGCTTCGACGAGAAGAACGGCTTCGCCACCCGAGACCAGCTCAAGCAGGTGGGCGCGGGCACCTACGTCTCCCCACAGGGCTGCGACCAGGACACCTCCAAGATGACCATCGCCGACAGCTACACGCTGCTGCGCGACATGGGCAGGATCTTCAACGTCAGCGACCGCGCCGAGAAGCTGATCGCCGCGTCGGAGAAGAACATCGCCGACGTCTCCGCGAAGGTGCAGGGCGACAAGCAGCCCAAGGTCATGATCCTGTTCTCCAACATGGCCATGGGCGGCAACGACTTCAGCTCGGTCGTCGCCAAGGGCATCTACAACGACATCCTCGCCAAGGCCGGCGGCAGCAACGCCTTCGCGTCGGCATCCAAGACCTCCTTCGCCGACCTGAGCAAGGAGAAGGTGGCCGCCACCGACGTCGACGCGCTCGTCGTCATCGGCTACAACGACCCGAACCCGGCGGCCTACGCCAAGAAACTGCTGAAGGAGTTCCCCCAGTGGCCGGCCGCGAAGAACAACAAGTACGTGGCCCTGTCCGACTCGATGTACCTCGGCCCCAGCAACGACCTGGCCGTCGAGAAGGTCGCCAAGATGCTGCACCCCGACAAGTTCTGAGCCCGAGTCCGATTCCGAGCCGCCTGCGGCTGCCGCTCGCGGTTGTCGGCCTGCTGGTCGTCCTCGTCGGCGTCATGGTGGTGGCGGTGAGCATCGGCGCGGTGAACATCCCGGTGGGTGACGTGTGGGGAATCCTCCTGCACCACGTCACCGGCCGGGGAGCCACCGGCGACCCGGCGCTGGACCAGATCGTGTGGACCTTCCGGGCACCTCGCGTCGCCCTGGCCGCTCTGGTCGGCGCGGGCCTCGCCGTCGCCGGGGCGGTGCTCCAGACCCTGGTCTCCAACCCGCTCGCCGACCCGGTCGTCCTGGGCTTCTCCTACGGTGCCTCCCTGGGCGCCGTACTGGTCATCACCCTGGGCGGTGTCGCGCTCGGCGGGCTGGGCGGTCTCGGTGTGTCCGGCGCGGCGTTCGTCGGGGCCCTCGCGGCCGGGGCCCTGGTCTTCGCCCTGGGACAACGCCAGGGCCGACTGGCCCCGACCCGGCTGGTGCTGGCGGGGGTCGCGGTCGGCTATGTCCTGCTGTCGGTGACGAGCTTCGTCCAGTTGCTGGCGACGCCCACCGAACTGCGGACGGTGATGTTCTGGATGCTCGGCAGCGTCGCCGGCGCCCAGTGGAGCCAACTGCCCACGGTCTCGGTGGTGGTCCTGACGAGCACCGTCGTGCTGACCCTGTTCGGCCGTCGCCTCAACGCCCTGCTGGCCGGCGACGAGTCCGCGACCGCGCTCGGCGTGGACGTCAACCGGCTGCGCGCCGTCCTGCTGGTGATCAGCGCGCTGCTCACCGGCACCGTCATCGCCGTTGCCGGCGGCGTGGGCTTCGTCGGCCTGATGATCCCCCACCTGGTCCGCCTCACCACCGGCGCGGACCACCGCAGACTGCTGCCCCTGACCGCACTCCTGGGCGCCATCTACCTGGTCCTCGTCGACCTGCTCTCCCGCACCGTCAACCGCCCCAACGAACTGCCGCTGGGCATCCTCACCGCCCTGCTCGGCGCCCCTTTCTTCCTGTGGCTGCTGCGCCGCAACAAGGGCCTGGACACCGTATGAAGGCCTGGACACCGCATGGGAGGGCCTGGACACCGTATGAAGAGCCTGGACGGCGTATGAAACTGACCGTGGACCAGCTCCACATCACCCTGGACCGCAAGCAGATCCTCCGCGATGTGCACCTGGAGGCCGCCAAGGGCGACATCGTCGGGCTCGTGGGCCCCAACGGCAGCGGTAAGTCCACCCTGCTCCGCACGGTCTACCGCTCGCTGCGGCCGGCCGACGGCGTGGTCAGGGTGGGCGGCGACGACGTATGGGAACTGTCTGCTCGTACCGCCGCCCGCCGCACGGCGGCCGTCCTGCAGGATGCCGGCACCACGACGGGCCTGACCGTGACCGAGATCGTCGCCCTGGGGCGCACGCCTCACCACGGGCTGATGGGCCGGGACGGCGCCGAGGACCGCGAGGCCGTGGCCGAGGCGGTCGAGCGCTGCGGTGTCGGCCCCTTCGCGGGCCGCGACTACGCCACCCTCTCCGGCGGCGAACGCCAGCGCGTCCTGCTGGCTCGCGCCCTCGCCCAACGACCCCGGCTCCTGGTCCTGGACGAACTCACCAACCACCTCGACATCCGCGCCCGGTTCGAGCTCCTGGACCTGATCCGCAGCACAGGGATCACCACCCTGGCGGTCCTGCACGACCTCGACCTGGCCGACCGGCTCTGCGACCACCTCGTCGTGCTCCACGAAGGCGCGGTGGTGGCGGCGGGACCCGTGCTGGAGGTCCTGACACCGGACCTCCTGTGCGACGTCTTCGGCGTACGGGGCACCACGGATCGACACCCCGACGGCGTCGTCCGCATCACGTATGCCGCCCAGCCGCTCGCCTTCGCCCAGGAGCCCGCGCCCGAGCCCGAGCCTGCGGAGCGGTGACGCCCTGTCACGCGCGGGGCGGCTCGTACTGGATTCCGTTCCGGGTCAGCTCGCACTCCTCGGCCCCGCCGAAACGACCGACGAGATGCAGCGCCATGTCGATCCCGGCCGACACACCGGCGGAGGTGACGATGTCGCCGGCGTCGACGTATCGCTGCCCGGCTCGTAGGTCGACCGAGCTGTCGATCTTCGCAAGCTTGTCGAGGTGGTTCCGGTGGGTGGTGGCCGGCCGGTCCGCCAGCAGACCGGCGGCCGCGAGGACGAGCGAGCCGGTGCACACACTCGCCAAGACCGTTCCCTGCCGACGCAGTTCCCTCAGCCAGGCCAGGTGTGGCTCCTCCTTCACCAGGGTGCGGGTGCCGTCACCTCCGGGATGCACCAGCAGATCGAGCGGCGGTGCCGTGGTCAGATCGTGATCCGCGACGAGACCGAGCCCCTTGGCACACCGCACCACACCCGCCCTGGGCCCGAGGGTCAGGACCCGCACCGGAGACGACGCGATGTGGGCGGCCCAGAACCCCAGTACCTCCCAAGGCCCGGCGACGTCGAGTTCCTCGGCGCCCTCGAAGAGGAGGACGCCGACGGCCAGGGTGTCGTCGTTCACGGAGTCGTGCCGGCGTCAGGCCGACGCCACCATGAGCCGGTCCAGGGCGCCGGCCTTGGCCTGGGCGACGAGGTCGGCGAACTGCTCCTCGCTCATCTGCACCTGCTGTCCGAAGTCGTCGGTGATGCGTACCCGCTTGTCCTCGGGAGCATCCGGGTCCAGGAAGAGCTGGGGACAACCGCAGTTGCAGTCGCCGCAGAAGGTCGCGATCGGTTCCGGGTTCACGTCAGCCATCTGTGCCACCTCGTCGCTTCCGCCGCGCCGGTCGGTCCGGCACGTCAACGATGCCCGGCATGCGGCCCACGACAAACGGGCTCAACACATGATAAAAACCACGCCAGTTGGCGGGAACTGACCGCGACTGCCGAACGACTCACGCAGTGGGCGGGGTGTGCGAAAGGGCACTCGTGCGGGCCGGGAGATCACGACCGTACGGCGGCAAGTATCCCCCTGCACGCGTCGGCGGCCCGTCCGGTCGCGTCGGCGCAGACGCGGCAGTGCTCGTGGTGGGGAGCGTGCTGTCGGCACAGGTCATGACGGCGGCGAGAGCACGCTCCCCAGGACCATCGAGACTCCCCAGCCCTATGGGCGAAATTCGGCGAATTGAGTGGAGAGCGGGGCCTGCTCCCAGGAAGGATTCCTCCCGTGGATCCGATGGATCCGATGCTCACCGATATGCCCTCCGGCCGGTTGGACACCTTGAGCAGCACCCGTTTCACTGGGAGAACGGGGAGCGGCTGATCGGCTTCATCAAGGACGTGCGCGATTGCCACACCACAGAGGACTTCGTGACGTTCCAGAGGGAACTTCTGCATGCCACGCTTGCCGCGAATGTTGCGCGTGCGGAGTGCTCGCGAGTGATCAAGCGCCTCAGGACGGGGCAGTCGCCGCCTGCCGGCGCTCCCTGTCTCGTTGTTGGTGATCCTCACGACTTGGGCGACCGGCTTGCGAATGGAGTCCGAAGTCCTGGAGCGTGTAGCATGCCGGCCGCGCTACACGTCGAGACCGGCGTGCCCTACGCCGCAGACGCGGCGCTACTCGAAGCCGACGTGTGCGTATGGCGTGTGGTCCGCGTTCTCGCAGTCATCGGCAGATTCCGCGAGCGGATCCAGCATCCCGCCCATCGCTGCAGGAATCCGGAAGCCGCCGCCCTAAGCAATCCAGTCCTCGCTGTGCCGATGGCGATCCAGCCCCACGGTTGCGAACTCGTCCGTGGCCGCATCTGCCACCACCCCCAGCCTCCGGAGGGCCTGCGAGATCGGGCTGCCGACGGATCCGAAGGGCTGGCCCTCCGCTACATGGAGTGGTCCCAGTACGACGGCCCCATCAGCCCAGACGGCAGCGCGTTGCTCGCCGACACCGCCGAAGTACTCCGCTTCCACATAGGCCACCACTCCGGCGGCTGACCAGTCCGCAAGCCGCTTGTCGAACCCTCCCGGAAGCCGCCAGAACCCCAGAGAGCCCACGGTGCCGTCCGTTGCAGCATCGAAGAGCTGGTCCGTCATCGGCATCAGGGACAGGTCCCGGCCGAGAGAGACCACCCGAGCGGCAGGCAAGTCCCGTGAGGCGCCACGCAGCACCTCGTCTCTGGCGATGACTGCCTGCAGTTCATAACCCACCCCAACGCCCCCTCCACCGATCGGAAGCCCCATCTTGTCGCACGCGGTGACGTCGAACCCGCTGGTTTCCGGGCGTGACCTCAGCCTGGCCATCGACGCCCGGCCACCCGGGATCAGTTGAAGAGCTACGCGCATCGCGACAGCACGCGGTGATCGCGGGCGCGGTCGATGGCGACGCCTTCCTCGGCTTCCTCGGACTCCGGGTGGGGGAGGTCTTGGGGACCTTCCTCAATCGGTGCCGGGTTGGACGAGCTTGAAGACGAGGCGGGCGGCGGCCCGTTGGGCGGCCTGGCGCAGGCGTGTGGGGACCGGACGAACCGGAGTCGATGCGGGGGAGGCGGCCAGGCGGGGGAACAGGGCTTCGGCGTTGCCGCGGTTGACGGCCTGGAGGAGGTCGGGGTCCACGCCGGTGTCGAGGCCGCCCGCGAAGTACTGGCCGGCCGGGGTGGGGGCGAAGGGCCAGTCGCTGCCGAAGAGGACGTGGCCGGGGCGGGCGAAGGCGAGCAGGGTGGGCAGGGCGGCGGGACTGGAGGACAGTGCGGTGTCGAAGTAGAAGCCGCGGAAGTCGTCCAGCACGTCCAGGGGGCTGCGTCCGGTGTCGCCCGCGATGGCGACGGCCATGCGGTGAGAGGCGTAGGGCACGAAGCCGCCGGCGTGGCTGAGGATGAACCGGATGTTCGGGTACGTGCGCGCGATGCCGTTGCGTACGAGGAGGTACGCGGCCCGGGTCGTGTCCAGGAGGAAGTCGGCGGCGAACGGCGGGATGCCCTGGACGGCCGGTGCAGGCAACTCGGCGGGGTGTACGAAGACGACCGCGCCCCGCTCGTCCAGGACCCGCCACAGCGCGTCCTGGCCGCCTGCGCCGAGGTAGGCGCCCTGGTTGTTGGCCAGCAGGGTGACCCCGTCGGCGCCGAGTTCGTCCATCGCCCGCCGGGCTTCGGCGGCGGAGGCGGTGGTATCGGGCATGGGCAGGGTGGCGAAGTACCCGAAACGGCCCGCGTGATCGGCGGCGAGGGACGCGGAGCAGTCGTTGAGCCGTCGCGCCAGGTCGGCGGCCTCGCCCGGGTCGGTGAGGAAGCCGGTGCCGGGGGTGGAGACGGACACGATGGCCGTGGTGGTGCCCAGCAGGTCCATCAGTTCCAGCGCGGCCTGCGGGCTCCACCCGGGCAGGGCGCGACCGCCGGCTTCGGCGATGCCCGCCTTGGTGAGGAGGCCGCGGTAGAAGGCGGGGACGATGTGCTGGTGGACGTCGACCCGGCCTGCCCCGGCGGTCATGACATGGCCTCCTGGGCGGTGAGCAGGTCGAGGGCCACGTCGGTGATCATGTCTTCCTGGCCGCCGACCATGCCGCGTCGGCCGACCTCGACGAGGAGGCTGCGGGCGTGGATGCCGTAGCGGGCCGAGGCCGCCTCGGCGTGGCGCAGGAAGCTGGAGTACACGCCGGCGTAGCCCAGGGTGAGCGTCTCGCGGTCGACCTGGACGGGGCGGTCCTGGAGCGGTCGTACGAGATCGTCGGCCGCGTCCTGCAGGGCGAACAGGTCGTAGCCGTGCGCGAGTCCGAGCTTGTCGGCGGCGGCGACGAACACCTCCAGGGGCGCGTTGCCGGCCCCGGCTCCCATGCCCGCGAGGGAGGCGTCGACGCGTTCGGCGACGTCCCGCATGGTCAGGGCGCCGCCGGAGTCCACGACGTAGACGCAGGCGGCGCCGTAGCCCTCCATCAGCTTCGCCTGATGGGCGAGGCCGGCCGGGTCGGTCATGTGACTCATCATCAGGAAGCCGACGGTGTCCATGCCCAGCTCCCGTGCCGCCGCGATGTGCTGGGCGGAGATGTCGGCCTCGGTGCAGTGCGTGGCCCCCCGGACGACTGTCGCGCCCGCGCTGTGGGCGTCGCGCATACCGTCCCGCAGGGTGACGTCGCTGATGTGGAGCCGGTTCATCGGGCGACTCCCGCGGTGGTCTGCGCGTGCTGGGCGTACGGGGAGTGCTGGGTGTGCTGGGCGATGCGCTCGGCGGCGGCGACGGCCGCGGAGGTCATGATGTCGAGGTTCCCGGCGTAGGCGGGCAGATGGTCGGCGGCGCCGGTGACTTCGAGCATCACGGTCACCTTGGTGCCGGTGAACTTCCCCGTCTGCGGGATGTGCAGGGGGTCGTCCGGGCCGTATGTGTCGAACTGGACCCGCTGTTTGAGCCGGTAGCCGGGTACATGGGCGTGGACCTTCTCGGCCATGGCCAGGATGCTGTTCTCGATGGCGGTGTGGTCGCAGTCGCCCTCGACCAGGCAGTACACGGTGTCGCGCATCAGCAGCGGCGGCTCGGCCGGGTTGAGGATGATGACGGCCTTGCTGCGCCGGGCTCCGGCGACCTCGCGCAGAGCTCGTGACGTGGTCTCGGTGAACTCGTCGATGTTGGCACGGGTGCCGGGCCCGGCGGACCGGGCGGCGATGGAGGAGACGATCTCCGCGTAGGCGACGGGGGCGACTTGGGCGACGGAGGCGGCCATGGGGACGGTGGCCTGGCCGCCGCAGGGGGACATGTTCAGGTTCGGGGCGTCGAGATGCGCGTCGAGGGTCACCACCGGCACGCAGTACGGGCCGAACGCGGCGGGGGTGAGATCGAGGACCCGTACGCCGGTGGGCTCCAGCTTGGTCCAGTTCGCCCGGTGGGCGGAGGCGGAGGTGGCGTCGAAGACCAGCTTGACGTCCGCGAATTCGGGCAGGGACAGGAGTCCGTCGACGCCGTCGGCGGTGGTGGCGATGCCCAGGCGGCGGGCGCGGGCCAGACCGTCGGAGGCGGGGTCGATGCCGACCATCGCGCCCATCGTCAGCGCGCCGGAACCGCGCAGGATCTTGGTCATCAGGTCGGTGCCGATGTTGCCGGAGCCGATGACGGCGACCGGCCACGGGTCGGGGGCAGGTGGCATGGAGGGTCTCCTCGGGTCTTCCTCAGGTGAAGGTCACCGACACCGGGCCGAGGGCGGTGAAGCGTGCCTCGATCTTCTGGCCGGCGCTGACGAAGGGGG
>NZ_JAGXJM010000427.1:0-252 GCF_019091445.1 Streptomyces sp. GbtcB7 | reverse complement strand
TCACCGGGCGGCCTTCAGCGTAGTCGTTGGCCACCCACCAGTTCGGGTACTGGTCCCGCGTGCCCGGCTGGTTCTGCGGTCGCCGGTCGCCGACCGTGTCCGGGAGCCACACGCCGATCATGCGGGCCGGGGTGCGCAACAGGGAGCGGTGCACGGCCTGGATCTCGGCCTCCTCCGACACCGCCGAACCCGCGTCGCCCGCCCCGTGCAGCAGCCCGTGCTGGGCGTGCAGCGCCAGCCACTCCCCCGCGG
>NZ_JAGXJM010000426.1:0-253 GCF_019091445.1 Streptomyces sp. GbtcB7 | reverse complement strand
GGGGGGGGGGGGGCGGCCGGGCCCCGGGCCGCGGACACCCCCGGGGCCCCGGGCAGCAGCGCAGGGGGCGAGGACGGGAGCAGGCCGGCCCCCGACCCCCCGAAGGCGGCCGCCGAGCAGGCCGAAGCCGCCGTTACCGGTGAGTGCGGGGACGGTGGCGGGGTAGAAGCCGCGGCGGTCGTCGCGTACGTCCATGGTCAACTAGTCGCTGATGAAGGAGTGGGTGTAGCCGAGCCGGGCCGCGTAGTCCTCG
>NZ_JAGXJM010000425.1:0-253 GCF_019091445.1 Streptomyces sp. GbtcB7 | reverse complement strand
AGTTTGATGGATGGCCAACTTATGGTAACATCAACACAACCTGAACGTTCAGGCAGTGGTAGTCTTTTCAGCTATTGCTCGTGGGTCTATTTCCACTCGGTAAACATATTTAGTTTATGTACCTCATTTGACCTTTTTTGAGTACCTAAGCCCAAGAACAAGTCGGATGTTTAATACTCAAGCCACAAAATCAACAACCAATACCTTTAAGAAAGAAAATATTGTTTTTCTTTCATATAAAAATCTGACTACG
>NZ_JAGXJM010000424.1:0-253 GCF_019091445.1 Streptomyces sp. GbtcB7 | reverse complement strand
GTAACTATTTGGCCATAATGCTAGAAGCTTAATAAACAGGCACTGCTTCTTATCTTGTTACCTATCCATGAACAGGTTATATATACTATATAAAACAAATGACACATGATCAACCACAAATAAACATTGACACAAAGTAGCAACCCGACAAACCATGTACTCATACCTGAGCCATGTGACACAACAAACTGTAAGCCAGTAAACCATATGGCTTAGCTTTTGCTTCTTAGCATGTTAGCAAAGTCAGCAAATG
>NZ_JAGXJM010000423.1:0-253 GCF_019091445.1 Streptomyces sp. GbtcB7 | reverse complement strand
TGGCCTCCGCGGGGGGGCCGGGGGGGCGGCCGGGGGGGGGGGCCCGGGCGCCCGGGGGGGCCGGGGGGCCCGAGAGGGGGGGGGCGGGCGCGAGCGTGGTCTGGGGGGGGAGGACCACGGCCGGGGTGCCACCCTGCTTCTGCCCCCGCAGCGGAACGCGGACACCGAGCCGGGGGGCGGGCCGGGCCACCACGTACAGGCCGGGCCCGAGCCCCCCGCCCCCCTCCTGGACGGAGGCGTCCTCCGGGTCGAA
>NZ_JAGXJM010000422.1:0-253 GCF_019091445.1 Streptomyces sp. GbtcB7 | reverse complement strand
CCCCAGCGTCATGCTGACCAGACCCCCACCAACGACGCCACGCCGCTGCGATTCGTCAGCCCGCTAGACCCCCCCGCACGGGCTGCCCCCGCCCATGCTGCCCCCGCCGGGGCCGGCAAGAGCGAGCTGATCCTGCCTGCTAACCCCGGTAACACCTCGTATCCCCAACACATGGACCTGCTTGCCCAACTCCCAGAGGGCGTCAATGGCGTCGGAACCGACCCGTTCAACGATCGCAGCGACCGACCTGCTG
>NZ_JAGXJM010000421.1:0-253 GCF_019091445.1 Streptomyces sp. GbtcB7 | reverse complement strand
GGGCACCGAACGCGGCGCGCTGCCGGGGCTCGGCCCGGCGGACGGCGACGAGGGGGGTGGCGTGGCCCCGGCACGCTGGGTGGGGGTCTGCGGGAGTCGGGGGATCCAGTCCTGGGGATTCCCTGGGGATCCAGTCCCGAGGATTCAGTCCCGAGGATCCAGTCCTGGGCCAGCGGTCGGCTGGGTGGGGCCACCCGGGGGCGGGGCGGGACCCGCACGATGGGGATGAGCCGGTCGGTCAACTGGAGCTCCC
>NZ_JAGXJM010000420.1:0-253 GCF_019091445.1 Streptomyces sp. GbtcB7 | reverse complement strand
GACGCGCTGCACGCGGGCCTGTGGATGCTGCCCATGGCGGCCTTGTGCTTCGTGTGCGCACCGCTGTCGGGGCGGCTGGACGGCAACCGGGGGCCGCGACTTCCCCTGCTGATCGCGGGGGTCACGATGACCGCGAGCGGGATCCTCTTCGCCGCGATCGAAGGCGAGACGTCGAACGTCACGCCCGTCATCGGGTACGACCTCTTCGGCCTCGGCTTCGGCTTCGTGAACGCCCCCATCACCAACACCGCCG
>NZ_JAGXJM010000419.1:0-253 GCF_019091445.1 Streptomyces sp. GbtcB7 | reverse complement strand
CGCCGGGACGTCGATGTGGTCGAGGAACGCGGCACGTGCCGCCGTCTCGTTCCGCTCCGGATCGCCCGCCGGGATGAAACGCTCGTCCCCCCACCAGAAGTGGACCTTCGACCAGTCCACCTCCCGCCGGCGATCGCTCTCGCCCGCCGCGTGCAGCACGGCCGTTCCGGCGGTGCCCCCGGTCAGCAGGATGTGCGTCGTCTTTCCCTCGGCGGCGCGTGCGGAGACCCGCTGGAAAAAGCGCTTCGCGACC
>NZ_JAGXJM010000418.1:0-253 GCF_019091445.1 Streptomyces sp. GbtcB7 | reverse complement strand
GACACGGATCGGGCCCGGTGTCCAGCGGGTGACGAACCGTTCGACACCCCACAGGAGCAAGACCGTGAGGATCGACGGGAACACCTGTGCGTTGTAGGCGACCACGGGCACAGGGATGCCGAAGAGTGCGGCGCCGCCTTCCTGCGCGAGAAGTCCGGTGAAGGCCGGGAACACCAGAAGCGACACGATGCCTAGTGCGAGCGGAATGTTCGTGTTCAGCTTCTTCGCGGTGGTGTACGCGACCAGCAGGGGC
>NZ_JAGXJM010000042.1:0-92633 GCF_019091445.1 Streptomyces sp. GbtcB7 | reverse complement strand
GGGGGGGGGGGGGCGGGGGGGCGCGCCGGGGGGGGAGGGGGGGGGCCCCCCGGTCCGCCCCCCCGCTCGGGTGCAAGTGCGTTTGCCCGGATGTGGCTCCCCTCCCTCCCCCTCCCACCCCGTTCCCGCTTCCTCAGCCCGTCTCCGTCGCCCGGATCGCGTCCCGGTAGGCCCGCGCCGCCGCGCGCAGGGCCGCCTCCGGGTCCACTCCCCCGGCCTCCGCGTGGGCGGCGATGGCCAGCAGTTCGTAGCCGACGCCTTCGCCTCGGGGGAGTTCGACCTCAAGTCCCGCCGTGCGCACGCGCGATGCCAGCTTCGCCGCGAGGGCCAGGCCCGGCTGGCCCAGCGGTATCCCCTCCGTCACGGACGTCCGCCGCTTCTCCTCGGCCTTGGTGCGCAGCCAGTGCTCCTTGACCTCCTCGGGGGTCGTGGCCGTCTCGTCGCCGAACACGTGCGGGTGGCGGTGGATCAACTTGGCGACGATGCCGCCGGCCACGTCGTCGATGGAGAAGGGAGCCTCGGCGTCCTCCTCCGCGATCCTGGCGTGGAAGACGACCTGGAGCAGCACGTCGCCGAGCTCTTCCCTGAGCTCGTCCCGGTCGCCCTCCTCGATCGCCTCGACGAGCTCGTACGCCTCCTCGATCCCGTACTTCGCGAGGCCCTTGTGGGTCTGCTGGGACGACCACGGGCACTCGACGCGGATGCGGTCCATGACCTGGACGAGGTCGAGGAGGCGGGCGCCCGGCAGGTCGTACGAGGCCGGGAGCAGCTCCAGGTCGGGCATCTGTATGCGGCCGGAGCCGGCGAGGCGGGCCAGGCCGTCGGTGAGGCGCGGCTCGCCCTCCCCGGTGGCGACGACGACCACCGTGCGGCCACCGGCGCAGGCGTCCACCAGGTCCTGGGCATCGGGGGAAGCCTCGTCGACGCTGATGCCCGCCTCACGCAGATACGGCAGCTGCGGATGCGCGCCGTCCGCGCACACCACCTGGTCGGCGGCGCGCAGCACCTGCCAGGCGGGCCAGGACAGCAGCCCGGGGGCGACGCGGTGGCTGGTGGTGAGCAGGACGATACGGCCGGGGTCGGGAACCTGGGCGGTGACGTCGGAGCTGGTTGCGTTCACCCCACGAACGTAACCCACGCCACCGACGCCCCCAGGAGTTATCCACAGGCCGGGAGGGGACCGACCCGTTTATCCACAGCCCCATCCCCAGCCCAGAACCTGGCGTTGGCCTATGACCTACCGGACTCTCACTGACCTACTGACCTACTGACCTACTGGCCTGCTGACCCACTGGCCTGCTGACCTACTACGCCGTCTGCTGCGTCCCCGTCGACGTGACCTCCCGCAGCCACGGCGTCTTCACATCGACGCGGCTGCTCTTCTGGACGTCCCAGGCGCCGTAGCGCGGGTTCAGGTCGACGTTGAGCTTCTTGGACGCGTCGGACATGGCCTTCCAGAACGTGGCCTTGCCGTCGGTGGTGTTCATGTCGGCACCGAGCGCGGCGGCGAGCTTCTGGGCCTCGATCTCGGTACGGAGGTTGTCGTCGAGACGCTGGGGCACCACCCCGTACTGCTGCAGCCAGGCCGTCTCCAGCGCCTTCGCACCGCCCGCCTGGCCCTCCAGCGTCGCCCGCATCTGCTGGGTATCCGCGCGGGTGACGTTCACGCCCGCGTCCTTGGCGGCCTGGTCGAGAACCTGGTCGAGGACCATGGTGTGCAGGGTGTCGCGGGTGAGGCTGCCGGTCTTGGCGATGGCCTGCTCGTACTGGGCCTCGTCCTTGACGGCGGCCCGCTGTGCCGAGCGCACCTCGTTCACCCGGCTCTCCAACTGCGCGACCGTGATCCGCCGGCCACCGACGACGGCCGCGGCGCCTGGGTGCGCCTCGCCACCGCACGCCGTGAGAAGGGGGGCCGCTGCGACGATCGCGGCGGAAAGGACGAGCGCGGTGCGACGGCGGCGGTGCAAGGAAACCTCCCGAGGAGATTGTGCGACGGTGCACAAAGTCTTGCGGTGATCGATGGTAGGCAGTGGCCCGGCTCTCGGCCAGCCATTCGACCAACGATTCGCGGAGACTTCAGATACCGGCGCGGCCGCCGTGACGAGTGGGACGGCCACCGTCCGCTCGTACGACCGTTCACATCGGCTCGTGCGACCGATCAAGTCCGGTCGCACGACCGGCCACGTCGGGGCGTACGGCCGATCGCGTCCTGTCGTACCGGCCCCGGCTAACCGCGCGCCTCGACCTCGTGCTCGACGACCCCGGCGACCTCGGCGCGCAGTCCGTCGCCGACGCGCGTCACGGTGATGTTCTTGGCGCTCGTGGAGTCGGCTCCGGCGTCCCCCACCAGCACGAAGTCGACCTTCTGGTACTGCGGGGCGGTCTGCGTGGCCGCCGTGACCTCGGGTTTTCCGGTCGCGACGACCACGTCGCAGGACCGCTGGAGCAGGCCGTTGAGGTAGGGCCGCGCGTTGGCCGCGGACTGCTCACCGGTCACCGGGACGTAGCTCACGCGCGCGTGCGTCTTGAGGGACGCGTCCTGCATGCCCTGCCAGACCTCGGCCGCGGTGGTCCCGGCCGTGATCCCGTCCTTGCCGGTCAGCAGGCAGGCGTCGACGTCCTTGTAGTGGCGGGCCCGGGTGTCGGGCACCTGTCGCTTCGTGTCGGTACGGGAGAGGAAGTACCCGGTGACGGCGACCGCGACCGCGACGATCACGGCACCCGCCACCATCGCGACCCCCCGGCCGCCCAGTACACGCGGCCACTGGAGTACCGCCCGCACACCGGCGGCGAGCCTCGACTCCTGCGTGGCGTCGCGCGCCGCCTTCGCGCGCTGCGCCTGCGGCACCTGCCTGACCCGCTTGACCACGTGGTTCCCGTACTTCCGCTTCTTCGCTCTTCCGCGCTTCCGTGCTTTCGTGCTTTCGTGCGGCCCGTGCGGCCGATGCGGCTCGTGCGGCCGGTCCGGCCGGTGTGCCGCTAGTACCCGACGCGCCGGGGCCAGACCGTCCAGGCGTGCACCGCCGCGCCGACCATCGACGCCAGGATCAGGAGCACGTCGTCCGCGAACTCGAGGCCGTGGGTGGTCTCGGGGGTGAGCGAGAGCTGCATGACCCACGCCACCAGCACCGCGCAGAACCCCCCGAAGACCGCCCAGTCCGCACGGGTGCCCCGCCGCAGGGCGATCACGAGGGACGGAACAGGACACAACAGCCCCAGGCTGACGACGGGAAGCGCCGCCAGCCCGGCACGGACGGCGGACGGTCCGACGACCGCCGGCAGCCTTTCGACCCTCATGCCCTGCTCCTCTTGGGGTGTTCTGCGGATCGTGCGGTGTTCTCCGGACGAGTGCGGATGTCAGCCGGTGATGGCGACCGGCGCGTCCCAGGCGTCGCGGTCCACGGTGATCGTGTAACCGCCGATGGTCTCCTTGCTGTTGACCATGTACTGGTGGGCGCGGCTGTGGCTGGTGAACTGGGTGGAGCCCCACGGCCAGTCCGAGGTCGTCGTGTTGACCTTGTCCCACAGCGCGTACCAGAGGTTGCCCGGCAGGTCCGTCTTGTCGGTCGCGGTCGCGATGGCCTTGGCGCTGGAGCTGGTGAAGCCGTAGAAGCCGGTCCGGTACGTCTTGGCGTGCAGCGCCTTGTCGAAGGCGCGTACGTACGTCAGCGTGGCCTTGTTGCACGCCGCGTTCGTGATGTCGTACGACTCCATGTCCAGGTAGATCGGGCTGCCCGCCTTCATGCCCAGCACGGACGCCTTGGCCACCGCGTCCGCGGCGTCGGTGGCGCCGAGCGAGGCGGCGTTGGTGGCGGTGAGCTTCTCCGGGTTGGAGCCGGTCTGGCAGGACGGCTGGGCGCCGACGTACAGCGGGATGAGCTTCCAGCCCAGCGTGCTGACCGACTTCACCCAGGACGCGGTGAGGTTGGGCTGGCTGCAGCCGCGGTTCTTGCCGCCGATGTAGACGGCGGCCGCTCCGTAGAAGCCGGTGTGCCAGGCCTTCATCGCCGTCAGCGAGGGTGCGGCGCAGGTGTCGAAGGCCCGGCCCGTGAATGTCCGCTGGGCGGGCCAGGTGGTCGCCGCCATCGACGTCTGCGCCGCGATCCCGGCCCCGGCGACCACGGCCGCGCCTGCCGTCGCCCAAGCGATGTAACGGCCCTTCTTAGACATCCGATGGCTGGACATCCCCACCCCATTCATGACACGCGCACGTCACGGCGCGCGGAACGCGCAGGACATGCGGTCATATAGATCGAATCAAGACACTTCAAGACAATTGAGCCCCGTCGGCGCCCATCCCGGCTCACCGACGAGCGAGGGTGACCGGCCCCCGGCGCGCGGGGCGGATCGCACCGTAACCGACGCCACCCCCTTGATCGGGAAACCCTGCACCTCAATCGCCACAAGAATCCCTCAAGCCACGGCAAAACATGGGGAGTCCATGGAACCCCGGACCGATCGACCCCCTCTTTTACCGATCTTTGGCACCCCGATGCCTGTGTACGGCCTGTGCACCCATAGAGTCCGCTCGGCTCGACAGCACCACTTCTCAAAGAAGGACTCAGGCATCCCGATGCGTCACCCCTCCCGCGCGGCCAAGGCGCTGCTCGCCGCAGCCGTGCTCCCGCTGGCCCTGGCGGCCTGCTCCTCCGGAACCACCGTCCAGCCCTCGTCCGCCAAGACGAAGCAGGCCAAGGACCCCAACGCCGGTCTGCTGACAGGCGCGCAGCTCAAGAAGGCGCTGGCGCCCGCGTCCTTCTTCGCCACCGGTTTCGCGGTCGACCCCAGCGGTGCGCGGGACTCCGGCACCACGTACTCCGCCCCGAGTTCCTCCCCCGCTCCGAAGCCGGACTGCTCCCTGCTGGGCGGCACCAGCTGGATAGCGATCACCGGCGACTCGGGGGTGTCCTTCGCCCAGAACGACTACGTCAGCAAGAACACTTCCGAGGACATCGCCCAGGAGGTCGACACCTACCGCGGCACGACCTCGACGACCGTGCTGACGGACCTGAAGAAGATCGCCACCACGTGCGCGACCTTCACCGACTCCGACACGCACACCAAGGTGAAGGTCACCGGCGCCACCACGCCCGGCCTGGGCGACGCCGCGTACACCATCACCCTGACCGACAGCGCCTGGCAGAACGGCACGACCCTGATCGCCGTGCGCGCGGGCACCGACGTCGTCAGCGTCATGTCCACGGACGGGCACGACAACGGCGCCGCCACGGCGAAGAAGCTGGCGACCCGGATCGTGACGTCCCTGAAGGGCGAACACCAGCGCGTGTGACCCGCCAGATGGGAACATGACGCCCCCCGAGAGGTTTCTCGGGACCCGAGAAACCTCTCGGGGGGGGCTCGTAGGGCGCTCGTGGGTGCTCGGGGGGTGTGAGGGGCATGGGCATGAGCGTGGACAAGCGCCTGGAAGCCGGCTGGGCCCAGCGGATCGCGTGGTCGGTCCTGGTGATCGCGTCACTGGGTCTGCTGGTGTGGGTGCCGTTCCTGTACGCCGCGATCCGCCGCGGCAGGGGCTCGGACTGGGGCGCCTTCGCCTCGTTCCTGCTGTACGAGCTGGTGACGCTGCCGTGGGCGACCGTTCAGTCGGACGCGGGCGATCCCGTCCTCGGCGCGGTCGCCGTCGTCACTCTGGCGATGGCGGTGTGGCTGCTGCTGTTCGCGCTGTTCGACAAGCGCACGCCGAAGTACGCCACGGCGAACGCGGGGCGGACACCCGGGCCCGTGCCGGGCCCGGCGCCGGGCAACCCGTATCTGCGCTGAGATCACCCGTATCTGCGCTGAGGCCACCTCTGCGCTGAGGTCACCCGGAAACCCTCATCCGCGCTCAAGACACCCGGCGGCTCACCCCCGCCGGGTGCTTCGCACGACCCTGACGGCCGGCCAGGCCAGCAGCGCCCCGACGGCCCAGAGGAAGACGGTGAGACCGGCCCATTCCCCGGTGCTGGTCTCCGGGTCCGAGGCGCCGAAGACGGTGTACGAGAGGGCCAGGAGGGACCAGAGTCCCGCGAGGAGCCCGAAGATGACGAGCATCGCCGTCTGCCCGCCGGTACGCCGCGCCGACGCCTTCCGCTGAACCTGCTGAACCGCACCGGATCCTCCGGCCTGCCCCGCCGAAGCGGCACCCCCCTGCCGCCGCTGCTGCTGTTGCCGCTGCCGGGGCGGCAACTGCACCACCGCACTCGGGTGCACCGCCGCGTCGATGGTCGCCATGGTGTGCGCGTCGATCCCGTACTCCCCCGGCTCCACCTCCACGGACAGCCCGTCGGTGCCGATGAGCCGGCGCCCGCCGTCGGGCCAGCTGAGCAGGGCGGCGCACGCGCGATAGAGCACGGTGGCCGCCTCGCCACCCGCCGTCAGACTGACCCCCTCGCCCCCGACGACCATGGCCGGCCCGTCCTTGCGCACGGCCTCGAACCGCGTGCCCGTGACGGCGTACGACGACGTGGTCGGGGCCGCCGTGTACCCGGCCCAGTCGGCCCGGTGCCCCGAGGGAGCCTGCAGCAACGCCGTCCCCGCGGCCTCCAGCGCCACCGCGTGCACATGCCGCGGTGTCATCGCCCACAGCTCGGCGCGCAGTTCGTCGAGCCCGCGCGGCGGACGGTGGGCGAGCAGTTCCTCCGCCGCGCCCGGCAGCCGCCGTACGGCCGCGTCGGGCGCGGTCAGCGTGGCGTCGCTGCGCCCGCGTACGGCCTCCAGGTCGGCCTGCGCGATCCGGCCGACCTGGAGGCCCGCGAGCACGTCGACGAACCCGCCGAGGACCGCGTCCTGCTTGGCGGGCAGGGCGTCCGCGAAGGCGGTGACGGTCGCGAAGCCGTCCCGGCGGGAGGTGTAGTCGCCGGCCGCCGTGTAGGAGTAGCCGCCCTCCTGGCGCAGGGAGCGGGAGAGTTCGCGTTCCAGGACACCTGCGTAGAGCCGGGCGGCGGTGGTGTCGGTGACGACGGCGTCGAGCAGGACGCCGCCCTTGCCGTCGGAGAAGTAGGCGGGGGCGGCGGGAAGGGCTGAGGTGACGGCGGGCATCGGGCGCCGCTGACCGGCGGGTAGTTTGAGCGAGAGCCCGGCCGGCAGCCGCTCCCCCGCGATCCACAGCACGGCGTTGTCCCGGGTGAACCAGCTCCCGGCCCATTCCCGTACGTCGTCCGGCCGCACCCCCCGTACGCCCCACTCCGGATAGCTGACCAGCCCGTACCCCTGGGCCCCGTACCGCCACAGCGGCAGTTGTCCGGGCTCCCGGCTCGCCTCCTCGGTGCGCAGGATCTCCTTCTCGGTCTCCAGCCGCTCCATGGGCAGATCGAGGAGGGAGGTGCACACGCCGTCGAGGTAGGCGACGATCTCGTGCTCGGCGCCCTCCACGTGGAAGTGTGTGAACGCGGCCTTGGTCGCGCCGTTGAAGTGGTAGTCGGCCAGGCCCTGGCGGTGCAGCGCCAGGTGCTCCACCAGGTGCGTGATCCCGGCCCCGGCGAGCGTCTCGTCGGCGACGCCGACGCGGAAGACCAGTCCGGCACGCATCGGCCCGGTGGCGTACGCGAAGAGGGTGGGTATGCCGTCGACCTCGGTGTGATGGATGCCCTGGCTCATCGTCTGCCTCTGCCTGTCTTGTTCGGCATCCGCTCAGCCTCTTCCGAGGGCGGCGGAACGGTGTTTGACGTACGCGTCCGCGGGCTTGCCGAGGTAACTCCACGGGTACTCGGAGGCCAGGTTGCCCAGGGCGCGGAAGTGCGCGGCGGCGCGTGCGGTGTCGCCGATCAGCGAGAAGAGCGCGGCGAAGACGCCCTGGATGGTGACCCACCCGTACGTGGGTCGGTAGTACGGGTGCAGGACGGACCGTTCGGCGGCCTCGACGAGTTCGGCGTGGACGTGGGCCTGGCGCAGATAGTCGGTCCGCTCACTCCCCGCGGACGGCAGATCGAGCCAGCGCTCCAGGTGCGCCTCCGCCACCAGACCACCACTGAGCGACCCTTCGGGCGAGTTGAGCAGGCACTCGCGGGCGAACCCGTGTGCCGCCTCCCAGCTCCCGCTCCACTTGGGACACAGCTGCTGGAGCAGCCGGGCCTGCCCGGTCAAGTGGTGCGGGTGGTACGCGGCCAGTCGGTCGTACCTCCGCCGCGCCTCGTTCTGCCCGAGCTGCAGCCCCATGGCCGTGGTCAGGCGCGCGGCCCAGGCCGCGTCGTGGGACGGGTCGAGGGCGGTGGCCCGGATGAGCAGTTGCTCGGCCTGCCGCAGGTGCTCGTGCAGCTGCCGGAACTGTTCCCGGCTGACGTGCTCGGCGCGCGCGCTGCTCCGGATCTCCCAGCCGATCTCGATCTCGCGGGTCCCGAGCGTCGTGAGGGCCAGTACGTCGTCGGGGGCGGCAGCGACGAGTTCCCGCAGGAAGTGCTCGACGCCGGGCACCTCGGCGACGACCCGGACGAGGAACGCCCGGTCGGTGCCCTGCGGCAGCCCGTCGGCGTACCGCCTGATTCCCGCCCAGTCCCGCGCGGCGGTGGCCTGCCGCAGCCAGCCGACCTCGGGGAAGGCGGAGGCGAGTTCGAAGTCGGGGGGTGGGAGGGACGCGTCGGTCGACATGGAGCGGATGGTAAGTGGCGGGTTGGAGACGGTTTCAGGTCAGGTATGGGGAGGCTGTGGGCACAGACTGCCCAAACAGCGCATACGGGCGCCGGCTTGACCCTTCGATGACCGGTCTTGACCGGGTCATGACTCGAACTTGAGTTCGCCTTGTGTGAGGTGACCTTCCGCCTTTCCGCCGGCTTGGAACAATCCATGCTGTCCCCGTCACCGCCGCTGTCACCTCACCGTCGCAGTCGCAGTCACCCCACCCTCACCAGGAGCCCCACCCGTGGCACTCAACGCCCGTCGCGCCAGACAACTGCTGGAGATCTCGGCCCCCTTGCTGCTCCAGGGCGAACAGGTCGAACTCACGAGCCTGGCCGGCATCGGAACGGTCTCGGTGCGCAAGCAGGCCCTCACCGCGGCGGTGGTCGGCGTACTCAGCGCGGGAACGGTGATGGCGACGGTCACCCCGCGTCCGATGTACCTCGTCCTGACGAACCAGCGGATCCTGTTCTTCGACGGCAACCGCGGCGGCAAGCCGGGCAAGTTGCTGATGAACCTCCCGCGCCCGTACGTCACCGCGAGCGCGCCCAAGAAGACCTTCCTGGGCCTCAAGGTGGTCACCCACCTGACCGTCGAGGGCCAGGAGGGCGCCCTCAAGGTCGACTTCCCGGTCCAGACCCGCGCCGACGGCCACCGATTCGCGACGGCTTTGCCGGTGACGCGCTGACCTCGACCACGTATCGCGTGGACCTGAGGTGTGCTCACCCGGGGGACTGAACCGACCCCATTCTGATACCGGAGGCGACGGCGCTCGCCACCATCGGAGGCGAGACCGCGCAGGACTGGGCGGAGTACACCGAGATCGGCCTGGGCGACACCCAGAGCCGCGCATTCTGGAGGCACCCGATGGGCCCTCACGGCCGCCAACGCGGAAGAACTGTCCGCCGCGGAGGCGTAACGAACCCGGAGGTCACAGACGCCGGCGCATGCAGACCCGCGGCCAGCGCTCCAGACCGTGGGCGGCCTCGCGTCGGCGGATGTCCTGGAGCCCGGGACCAAGCGCGCTGTCATCCAGGAACTGGAAGCCGCAGCGGACGTAGTAGGGCGCGTTCCAGGGGACGTCGGCGAAGGTGGTCAGGGTCAGAGCGGGTATCCCCTCTGCCCCGGCCCGGTGGCCGACATGGTCCAGCAGCGAACGCCCGATGCCGCGCCGCGCGCTGTCCGGGTGCACCGACACCTGCTCGATGTGCAGGTTGCCGTCGACGTGTTCCGCGATGAGGTACGCCACCGGCCTGTCGGCCTCGTCGACCGCGACCCAGGCCAGGTCAACCCGCTGATAGTGGGCGAGGTCGGCGAGCGGAAGGGGCTCGTCGTCGGCGATCTCCGGCATGCCGATGTCGGCGAAACACCGCCCGGCGGCGCGCTCGATGTCCTGAAGGAGGGGCAGTTCGTCGATGTGGACTGCTCGGATGCGGCGCATTGACGCATTGTCGCCGAGGGAACCGGTCGAGACCCTTTCCCCGCGGCAGCCTCCGCCCCTGGATGCCGGCCCATGAGTGATCGACAGCACGAGGCGGTCGTCCGCAGGGCCGAACAAGTCGACATCGAGGGGCTTGTCGCGTGCGGCAGCGCGGTGTTCGCCGAGGACGCCGGTACCCGGGATCCGAGCATCGACATCGACTGGCCTCGCAAGCACGGACCGCAGCGTTTCGCGTCCGGCATGACGGACCCGAACCGGCCGCTCCTTAGTCGCCGACCGCGGCGGCGATGTGCTGGGGCAACGCCGAGGCCATCCGTTTCTACGAGCGCAACGTCTTCGCGTCCCGGTCGGCGACCCTGGAAGCGACTCCGTAGCCGGCGTCACAGAAACGCTCGAACACGGCACGCCACAAGGGAACACCGCGTCACAGCTCCGCTACACGGGTCCACCACGCCTCCGTGAACGTCAGCATCTCCGGCATGCACCGAACCTTCACAACCACGTCCGCCGTCGCCCTCCTGCTCTCCCTGACCGCGTGCGGCGGCGGCGACTCCCCCTCGAACTCCACGACCGACGCCCACGAACCCGCCAGGTCCGGCACGCTCGCGGGCAAACCACTCACCGCCCGCGCCGCGTTCCAGAAGATGTCCACGACGGTGCCCACGGCGAACCTCACCGGCACCGTGACCGCCGAGAACGACCCGAACCACCTGCTCGGCCGCCCCAACGAATACACGTCGAAAGTCACGTTCTCGGACAGCTGGGTACCAGCCGTCCAGGTCACCGGCGCGGACCCCGGCGACGTCGAACGCGGCGGCGCCATCGAGGCGTTCGCCAACCCGGCGGACGCCAAGGCGCGCGCGGCGTACATCCGCGGCGTGACCAAGTCCCTCCCGGCCCTGGCCGAGTACGACTACGTCCACGGCTCGGTACTCGTACGCGTCTCCCACTACCTCACTCCGAAGCAGGCCGCGCAGTACGAGTCGGCCGCGGCCACTCTCGACTGAGAACCCCCGGCGGACCCCTTTCAGGGCCCCTTCTCCTAACCTCGCCCCAGGAACAGTGGAGACAGGCAAGGCAGCCTGCGGCGCATCTCATCGCTGTCGTCGAAGTCGAAATCCTCACCCATGTCGACGGTGTCTTCGCTCCTGGCTTCAGTTCCCCGGAAGTCGTGCCAAGCCGCGTAGAAGGCGTCCACATCGCCAGTCATCTGCTCGAACGCCCTGGCAGACGCATAGTTCACGTCCTCATAGAACAGAACCTCAGAGGAGTCCCCGGCGTTCGCAGACTGCCGCACGACAGGGTGCGCGGCGAGACTGTCGGGGTCGGCAGCCACACGCTGGTACCACTCCCGGCCCAGCGCCATCACACCGGCGCGGAAGTCCATGAAGCTGTCATCGGAGCAGCCGCCCCCGATGAGGTAGGCCGCCGCCCACACGTCCCAGCGGTACAGAGCGCCATGCAGTTCATCGAAGCGTTCCGCGTACTCCAGGATCTCCCGCGGCGGCCTCGTCGCGAGTTGGCCGACGAGAACCTCGTCGAAGGGCTTGCCCGCCTCGGCTGCCGCGGACCGGGCGGATTCGATGACGTCCCAGAAGGTGTCGATGTTCATGCCCGCGCACTGTGCCACGGCAGTCTGACAATCGGTCCTGAGGCCGGCCTCTTCACCGTGCCAAGCCGGCCCCAAGCGCTCGAGCAAGCGAGTCGTGCTGGACCGGCGTGAGGCCGAGGGCGCGAAGAACGGCGGACTCCGCCGCGCCTCCGTCAGTCCAGCGCGGCCCGCTCCCGCTGAGTGGCGACCTCCAGGAGCGGTCGTGCTCGTGACGGCAGGCGGCTGTACCGACTGACCAAGAACCATCAGGGGGACCTGGTCCCGGACCTGCTCTGGGCGTTCGGCGCGGAGCCCGTCACCGGCATCGTCCACTACGTCCTGCCCGACGGCGAAGCCTGGTTCGCCAACTCCTCCATCGACCTGTGGCTCCAGTGCCTCCACCATTACGGCCGGCACCTGAGTCAATCCGAGGTTCTCAACGACGCCGACGAACGGGAAGGAGAGGCACTGGCCGAACTCGGCCGACTGGCCGCCGAGATGAAGGAGATCGACCCGTCCGCCTTCGACGGATACCTCGGCTGCATCTGGGCGGAGTTCCTCGACCGGTGGCTCTGGTAGGCATACCCACGCTCACTCCCTCGACCATCCCCCGTCATCCGTCTACTGCCGCAATCAGTCCGGCCACCAGACGGACGACGACGGACACAGCGATGCTCACTGTTCGACCCACGTGTACCGAGCCCACACCGCTTCCCGGTCCTCAGCCTCCAGGAGGACCCGGACGCCCATCGGCCGGGGCAAGAGACACCCCTTTGGCCAGGTGATCTCCCCATCGCCGACCAGAATCACGGTCTCGCCGGAGTCGTCGGAGATCTGCAAGTTGTAGAACGTCCGGCCCCTGAGCATCGTGACGGTGGAGAACTCCGGCTCCACGGTCACGATGACGCAGTCGTCCTCTGTATCGGCCAGAGTCAGTCCGATGGACGCACTCTCCGGAATCGACCTGTACACCTCCGGGAGGGCTGAGAGATCGATCTTCGAGTGCTGGTACGAGGGGTTCCACACCTCGACGGTCACGACATCGGCCATTCAGTCGCCTTCCATAAGCCGAGCGGACGTCAACCTGCTCACACGGCAACCCTCAAGTACGGACCGCTTCCATTAGATCGTTCCGCAGCCGGTCCAGGAACGTCCACAGATCCTCGCCGACGACGGACCAGCCCACGTCACCAACTTCGTAGACGGAACCGGCGAGCGAGCCAAAGGACAGGCGATATACGCGACCGCTCGTCGCACTCACCGCGAACATCGCGCCCCCTCCGTCCGTCGCGAAGACAACGACCGAATCCTTCAGCGCTCCGTCCACCTTGGTAGGACGGTAGCCAGCGGTGATCCCTTCGGCCACCGAAGCCGCGTCGTCGATCCAGATTCCGTTCCCGAGGTCTGGAAGCGCCACCGTGCCGAGTTCGGCGTAGAAGGCAAGGAGGTCGCCCTCCACTCCGATCTCCGCCAAGCCTCTGACTGCCTCGGCCCCGTCCTCGGGTGAGACGAGTTCCACCTCGTGCTCACCGGGACTGAAGCCATGAACGCGCTCGAAGCCGGACTCGAAGACCTCCGCCAGCTTCTGCATCTCCCGACCCCAGACACCCCAGTCCGACCTGGGCTCCCCGCTCACCACCGGGACCGTCACAGAGGCCTCCTTGTCACCGTTCACTGCGCCCTTTCAGCGTTGCCTCTCCAGGGTGAGGATCGCTCGGGCGATTGCGCCACCCGAACGACCATGCTGTTCTCTCCATCAGCAAGGCGAATCAGGTCCACCGGACCGCGCTCGGTCATGTCATATCCCCTGGGCCGTGTGCACGTGCCGACTCATCATGCACACCTCCTCGGCAGGCCAGTCTCCCGGGAGAGCGAGCGCTGATCATTCTGTTCGGAGTTCTTAAGGGAGACACCTTCGGTCAGGGGCCACTGAGGGAGTCGGCCAGAGCCTGGGCCTGGTCAGTGGAGATACCAAGCGCAATCGGCACATGCCGGGGGCTGTACGGCGACGAGCACACGGCGATCGGACTGTCACCTGTCACGATCCACCGGGGGCCGTCGGCATGGTCGGGCAGCAGGGCGGCGGCCAATTCGTCGGCCGCGTCAGCACGTATCCCGCAGTGGGCCAGTGCCCGCGACACGACGGCAGGTGCCTCACTGGGCATATCGGCGTCACCGAGCATCGGAAGCAGGAGCAGGAGGCGCTGCGAGGCATCGGACAGACCTTCGTCGCCGTCCTGCGTGCTCGCGGCGAGAGTGGTGAGTTCGACCCAAGACAGCCCGGGGCCTGCCTCGTCGGCGCCGCAGTCCCCGAGGAAGCCGAGCCGCCCCCAGGCGGGGTGTCGGACGAAGTAGTCGACGTTGTTCATGTCTTCGAAGTTGGCGTACACGGCATAGGCCGTATGTCCACCGTCGAAGGGAACACGGAGGACAGGCCAGGGCTGTTCGGGGTCCCCGAGACGATCCACCATCTCCTCGTAGGCCGACGCCTCCACCCCGTACCGTTCCGACTTCTCTCCCGGATCACCCATCGTCAGCAGGACATGGGCGAGCCAGAAGGCGGGATCGTGCGCGAGATCCTCGCCCGCGACCAGCTCACAGTCCTCCAGATACTCCGGGATGTGCACGGCATCGGTCATGGCCGGAGCGTACTCGGGACCACATGAGCATGCCGCCCGCCCTCTCCCCGACAGAGCACGACCCTCTTCGCTGCCTGGACCGGACGCGGCCCGATCACGCGACGGCCGCCCCGCAATCGGCCGCGGGCAAACCGAGCTCGCACCACAACAGCTTTCCGCCCCGCACGAAGAGGTCGTCGCCGAGCGGGTAGCCACCCCATGCGTCCGCGTAATGGCATACGAGAAACAGTCCGCGCCCGCCGTCCGCCTCGGCGGGGACGGGGTGGAGCGGACCGGAGCCCTTGTCGAAGGGAGGCGGGATGTGGGGGTCGGCGTCCCAGACACTCACGCGGAGGCGAGCGCTTCCCAGGGCCCGGAGGCGGAGGGTGGCGGGCCCGGTGGAGTGCCGGTAGGCGTTCGTGACGAGTTCCGAGGTCAGCAGCTCGGCGGTGTCGGTGAATTGGGGCATGCCGTGTCCGGCGAGTACGGCTCTGAGGGTGACTCGGGCGATGCGCGGGGCGAGCGGATCGTGCGGCAACTGAAGGGCGTACGCCCAAGATGCGGACGCATCGGACTTCTGCGGGGATACGGTGACCATGAACGCCTCCTGCGGTGGGGGAACTTGGGTTCGCTCGATGGGTCCGGCCGGGCGGTGGCATGTCGCATGGGTACAGACGAACTTGGGTGTCGTGTGTAGCGCGGTGCGCTTCCGGCTTACCGGCGGGGCCAGTTGAGCGGCTTGAGACTCACCGTAGACTGATTCATGGAATGCATTCCATGAATCAAGGGGACTGCAGCCCATATTGCCTTCGTGTGGGTGACCCACGCGCCATACGTACGAACGGGAAGTCGCCGCTCATGCCGCAGCCGAGCCCTCTGCCCACCGCCCGCCGTCGGCGGCTGGGTGTCGAACTGCGGAGGCTGCGCGAGCGCGCGGACCTGTCCGCGACGCAGGCCGCCACTCTGCTGGGCGCCACGCAGTCTCGCGTGAGCAACATCGAGGCCGGCCGCTACGGGGTCAGCGCCGATCGCGTACGCACCCTGGCCCGCCACTACAACTGCACCGACGAACCACTGATCGACGCCCTGGCAGCGATGACCGGCGAGCGTCGGCGCGGCTGGTGGGAGGAGTACCGCGAGATCCTCTCACCGCGGCTGCTGGACCTCACCGAGGTCGAGCATCACTCCACCGCGCTCCGCGTGGCCCACGTCATCAACATCCCCGGCCTGCTGCAGACCACGGACCACGCCCGCGCCCTGTTCGGCCACACCGTGCCCGCCCTGAAACCCCACGAGATCGAGCACCGCGTCTCGCACCGCATCAAACGCCAGGCGATCCTGCACCGCGAGCAGCCCCCGCCGTACACCGCGGTCATCCACGAAGCCGCCCTGCGCATGCGCTTCGGCGACCGCACCACGATCAGGGCCCAGCTCCACCACCTCAACGAGATGAGCGAACTGGACCACATCACCCTCGTCGTCGTCCCCTTCGACAACGGCCCGTTCCACACCTCCGGCCAGGGCGTCGACTACCTCCACGGCCCGGTCCACCAACTCGACACCGTCCAGTTGGACACCGACCACGGCGCCGAACTCATCGACTCGCCCGCCCAACTGGAGCGCTACCACCTGGTCCTGGACCGCATGCAGCAAGCCGCACTTACCCCGGCCAAGTCCCGCGACTTCGTCGCCCAACTCGCCCAAGACATCTGAAGGAGCCCTCCATGCCCGAACTGCACTGGCAGAAGTCCACCTACAGCCAGGAGGCCTCCGCCTGCGTGTACGTGACGACCACCCCCGACGGAACGATCCTCCTCCGAGAAAGCGACGAACCGGACACCATCCTCACCACCGGCCCACGCCAACTCGCCACCCTGATAGCCGTCCTGCGGCCAAGGCGCCGCTAGCACCTCGGCCAGTACGGTCCACCGCCTCGGCGCGAAGGCCGCGTTCGGCTCCGACGGCGAGATAACGGGTGCGGGCAACGGCACGGGGCGCTGCTATCTCGACCTGGAGATCGGGGCCGACCTGGCCCTCGGCCCGGTGGCGGAACGACTCCGGGCCGTGTTGACCGATCTCGGTATCGAGGGGTGCGCGACCGTTAACGTCAGCGACTGATCACGCGGCCTCCGCCAGGGACCTCAAGAACTGCTCGACCAGGCAGCCACCCGACGAATCCGCTTCCACGGCCTCCGTCACACCCGCGCCACCCCGCTCCTGGAACAGGGCGTCCAGCTCATCACCATCAAGGCGAACCCAACAGTGGCGCCCCAGCGTCCGCTGGCGTTGCCGTCAAACGCTGCTGAGGCCCCACTCACTGCCTACATCGCCCCGAAGTGCTAAACCGTCGGATCCTTCACGAGTTTATGAAAGGAGATCTGCTGCTCAACGACACCCGACAGGACAGAGGGATCGGCGATTCGCTCTTCCAAGCCGGTGAGCCAGATGCTGCTTCCCTTCCAGTCCAGTGGTAGCCGGGACTTGGGCCACACGTCCACCATCTGACGCGCCGATCGAAGACCGAACTCGACCAGCGACGGTTCTCCGGCCACGGCGGCAACGAGTACCCCGTCTTCGAGTTCCCGCACCGCCGGCGGGAGGTGACCATTCGCTGACCAAGCGTCAACGAAATAACCGGGAATCCCCGCACCAGCGCATGGATATGCACAGTGGGAAAGTATCCGCCCCCTGCCGTTGTACGGTCCAGAGTCACACCCTGAACGACTGGACCGATACATCGGAGCAATCGCAAGGGTGGCCATTCCGAAAACCTTGGGAGAGTCGCACCCCAATCAGAGGTGACACGCTTGGCGGTTGCCGCGTCAGACTTACTCACAGATTCACCTCGAATACCCAGTGAGGCTGCTGGAGTCTTGAGCCAAAAAATGGCGATCGGTAGAACTAATCCGTCACACTATTCCTGTAACGCGTCCACAATCTGATGATCCACTCATTCGATCCCTCGGGTGGCTCAGAGGTCACCACTGGCAACGGGGCCGATTCCACCAAGTGCAGCAGCGTCCAAGCCAATCCAAAACAGTTGTCATCCCCGAAGCACCCCAACAGAAGTTGAGCCTCTTCGTCGGTGACAGGCTTCTCAATCGCATGAAGCGCCCGTTCCATCTCATCGAACGCCTCATCATCGTCCTCCGAGTTGTCCGCCTCGGAAGTGAGCGGGCCAAGTCGGACGAACTCGCGAACCTCATCCCTGATCACTACGGTGCCTCTACTTCGCGGCTTGTGCTTTACCTCACGCCCACGGATCCGTCACGTCGGAAGTGTCGACGAAGTCCACGACGGGCTCTTCACCCAGTCGCTGCCCGTTCAATTCGCCTTGGACCCATTGAATGCAATGCGACCTTTCTCACTGCCCGTTCGACAGAACTCCTCCAATACGAGCCGAACAAAGTGAGTCGACTGCCTCCATCCGAATCGCCGACCTGAAACGGAACTTTCGATTTCAGTCATCCCAGTTTGAATAGTCCCCCATCGCCACGTCTTCGCAGATTCCGTCCCAGAACCCGTTGTGCACCATCGCAGTGTCATCGATAGTGACGATGATTTCACGAACCTCGTCCGCTACCTCCTCAAATACCTCTTGCTCTTCATCTTCCTCATAGAAAGGAAAACGATCGATCACCCCAGCGACGCATCGCGTGAACGAGTCGAGATCCCTGTTGACGTGGGTGGCCATCGTCGACTCAACCTTAGGAATATGGACAATCTCACCCGTTGCGACAACGATACAGATCCTTCCCAGCAGTCCACTCGTCGCGATGGACACCAATCCACCCTGTCGGATTTCACCAAGGAAAACGGCCTCTGCCAAAGGACGGTACTCGTACCCGATCAGACCGCCGGGAATCCCCGACTCAAGGAGTTCTCTTGCGATACTCGCGGGTACCTCTGACGAGGATCCGATGCGGATCATGGTGAACTCGGGCCTGGGCAACTCAGGTAGCTGTTCGGGCATGGGATGAATTTCCGTCCTACCGCTGATTCGGTCCGAAATTATCGCTATGGCCGCGAGGCAAACATGTCCGCAACCGCCTTCTTAAGGTCAGCGTTTGTTTGACTTCGTATCGCCTTCTGCAGGCCTGGGTCCGGGTCGTTCCACGGGAAGGAATGTGAGACTACGACATCCGTGTCCCGCAGAAGGGGATCACACTTGTTCGCACACGGGGCGCGCTCTGAATAGATCTCGGAAATGTTATCGACTCCTCCCGCCTGGTTGATCACGTCTTCTTCCGCATGTATTCCGGCTCGACCTTTGCCCATCGCCCTGCCGGTGATGATTCTCCCGTCCTTCAAAAGAGCCGACGCGTAGTTCTTGGTCGTCTTGTCACGCTCCAGGACGCGTCGGTCATGGACTGCCTTGACCAAAGGGTTTTCGGTGTCCGTGTAGTCAACCTGGGTACCCAGGTTGCTGCAGTTGTGGACCAGGACGGGGGTGTCCCCGGCCTCCACATAGTAGGTGTGGAGGGTGCCGATGGTGAGGTCATAGGTGGTGGTGTTCGCGTGGTAAAGGCGGACGCCGGCAACCTCGGCGGTGCCGGTCGGGGTCTGGAGGACGTCGCCGGCCTTCAACTCCTTGGCCTCGACGAACGCCGACTGGGTCTCGTCGTAGAACGGGTGGTGGAACGTCGTCGTCAGATGCGCGCTCTGCTCGGCCTCCGTACCGACAACGGCCTTGGTGTCCTGAGTCGAAACCGTGCTGACCGCCGCCACCGGGGCCGACGCTGACTCATGACCGTGGCCGTGGTTCGCCGCCAGCACGCCGAGCACCGCCGCCGAGGCCGCCAGGCCGAACGCCGCCTTGTGGGCCACCTTCCGGCCCAGGGACTTCGCCCCGCCCTTCGCTGTCTGCTTCGCCGCCGACTCGGTCGTCTTCTTGATGGTGAGGTCGACGAAGTCGTGGTCGGTGCGCGTCACGATCACCGCGGTGACCTTGTGAGCCTCCGTACCCGCAACACCCGGCACCGAGTTGGCGATTGTGTCGCCCACTCGCACATGGTCAATTGCTTTGGCGGTGCCGTCCGCCATGAGCACGGGTGTGGCACCAGTGAAACTGTGGCACTTGGACTGAGACTGACTCCGCGTCCCCGCCCCTTCAGACTCCGCCGCCGAAGCCGCCTCGTCCGTGGCATCCGCCGCCGCGGAATCCCCGGCCTCGGTCGCCCCCTTGCCGAACAGCCCGCCCACGACCTTCATCGCCTTGGGCGCCACCTTCGCCAGGATCTTGCCGCCGAGGCTGCCGAGCGCACCGCCGACCGCGCCGGAGACCGCGCCCTCGAGTGCGGACTCGCCGAACGCTCCCGCGCTGCAGTCGCCGCCACCGTTCTCGGCGCACTTGAAGCCCTGTTCGACCAGGGAGCCCGCCGCGCCCGCGGCAGCGGCACAGCCGATCGTGCCCAGGCCGGCCGTGAACGCCTCGCAGCCCGCGAACACCGCCGTCGACACCACGAACGACGTGATCGCAGCCGCGTGGTGCTTGACGTACGTCGCCGTCGCCTTCGCCGCCTTGACCGTCGCGTGGTACGCGGTCCGGGCGACATGGGCGACCGCCTTCGCGGCCTTCTTCACGTGGCTCGCGATCTTGTGTGCCGCCTTCTTCACCGCGTGGACCACGCGGTGCACCACGCGTGAGGCCTTGTGATACGCCGTATGCACCGCATGGACGGCCGCGTGATAGACGCGTCTGACGTGCCGCGCCGCGTAGTGGTACACGCGCCGCACCACCCGCACCGTCGCGTGGTACACGTCCCGCACATGGTGGACGATCTTGTGCGCCGCGTGCTTCACCGCGTGGACGACCTTGCGGGCCACGTGCTTGGCCGCGTGGTAGACCTTGTGCGCCACGTGGGAGACGGTGTGCTTGACCTTGTGCGCGACCTTCTTCGCACCGCACACCACGTCGTACCAGGAGCAGTTGCCCGACTCGTCCGTGCCCGCCATCGGGTTGTCGTCGACGTAGGCGAACGGGTTCGCCGCCACCGAGTTCGGCACCGCGTTGAGCGAGATGCTGTCCTTGTTGAGGAACTGGCCCGTGTCCGGGCTGTACCAGCGTGAGGCCGTGCCGACGTCGCCGGTTCCTGGTTCCGTCCAGCCGGACTGGAAGCCCAGGTGGCCCGTCACCGTGTTCGTCGGCGAGACCACCTTGCCCAGCGGGTCGTACGACGCCGAACCCGTCAGCGAGGTGGCGCCCGACGTGAACGTGCCCACCACGTCGCTGTGCAGGTCCGTCAGGGCCAGCACCCCGCTGCCGCCCGACGGCTTGACGCCGATCACGCCGCCCGACGGATCGTACGTGTACGTGTTGTCGCCGTCCGACGCGATCGTGTTGTCCGCGCCGGAGTAGGCGAACGTGCGCGTGGACTGCGCCGTCGTGTCCGTGTCCGTGATGTTCCGGCCCAGGGCGTCCAGCGTGTAGGACTGCGTGCCGGCCGCGATCTGGCTGCCGAACGCGTCCGTCTTGTACGCCACCGAACCCGACGTCTGCGACTCCTGCGTCATCGTGCCGCGCGCGGAGTAGTCGTAGGTGTGGGTGCCGTCCGAGGTCAGCTCGTCACGGGCGTCGTAGGTGTAGACATCCGAGCCGTTGCGGATGCGGTTGCCCGAGGCGTCGTACGCGTAACTCTTCGTCGTCGAACCGTTGTTCCACGACGTCAGGCGGTCCGACCAGTCGTACGTGTACGTGTTCGACGAGGCGCCGGACACACCCGTCGTCGCCTTCGACGTCAGGTTGCCGTTGTTGTCGTAGCCGTACGAGAAGCTCGCCAGCGTCGACGCGCCCTGGACCAGGACGTCGCTCGTCAGCTCGTGCGAGCTGTTGTAGCCGAACGTGCGGGTCTGGCCCGTCGAGCCGTACTTGACCGTTTTCAGATCGTTCAACTGGTCGTAGGTGTAGGTGAGTTGGGTGCCTGTCGCCGCGTCGTTCAGGGACGACAGACGGCCCGCCGTGTCGTAGCCGTACGACGTCGTGCCCGCCGCGTCCGTCCGCGTCAGCATCGACGCGTCGTTGTTGTACGTGAAGTTGGAGGAGCCTGCCGAGCCCGAGGCCGTGAGGACGTCACCCCTGTCGTCGTAGGTGAACGCGTCGTGCGTGGCGGCCTGGTGGTCCACCGCGCCCGCGATGCCCGCCTCGTCCGTGTCCGCCGACAGGACCCGGCCGTCCGCGTCGTAGTTGAAGCTGCGCTTCGCCGTCTCCGCGTCGGCGCCCGCGCCGGACATCGTCTTCAGCTGGCCGTTGACGTCGTACGTCATCGACGTCGTGACGCCACCCGGAAGAGTGGCCGTCGTCAGCTGACCGTCCGCGTCGTAGGCGAAGGTCGTCGTCGAGTCGGCGGCCGAGGTGTACTTGTCGGTCGTGGGCTCGACCACCTTCTCCTGCTGGCCCCACGGCGTGTACGTGTAGCGCCAGGAGTTGCCGCGGCCGTCGGTGAAGCGCGTGCGGTTGCCCGCCGCGTCGTAGCCGAAGGTCGTGGTGATCGACGTCGAGGCGTCCACCGGCTCGACCTGCTGCGTGATCGCGCCCGACGCGTCGTACGTCCAGCGCGTGGTGTGCTGGTTGGCGTCCGTGGACGCGACCATGTTGCCCACACCGTCGTACTGCTGCGAGGTCTCCGACAGCTTGGTGCCGCTCGCGTCGAACTCGCGCGTCGCCGTCGGGTCGTCCGAGGCGTTGTAGTCCGTCTCGGTCCAGGTGCCGTCCGCCAGCGTCGTCTTCGTCGTGTTGCCCTCGAAGTCGTAGCCGTAGCGGGTCGTGTTGCCCGCGCCGTCCGTGACCGAGGTGATGTCACCGGCCCGGTTGTAGGCGTATGTGTTCGTGACACCGCCCGGCGTGGTCGTCGACGCGGTGTGGGCGCCGTACGGGTTGCCGGTCGTGACCGCGTACGAGTTCGTCGTCGTCAGCGTCCTCGTCGACGGGTAGCGCTCCATCGTCGTCGAGGTCAGCTGGCGGCCCATGAAGTCGTAGGTCGCCTGGGTCTGCGCGCCCGCCGCGTCCGTCGCCGACAGCTGCTCGCCGTCGGTGTCGTACAGCGCGTGCGTCTTGGTGCCGTCGGGCGCCGTGATCTGGGCGAGGTTGCCCATCTGGTCGTAGAGGTACGAGGTGGTCTTGCCGCTCGGGCTGATCTCGTCGGTCTGGTTGCCCTCGCTGTCGTACTTCCAGACCGTGGTGCCCGCGTTGGGCGTCGAGGCGCCCGCGGGGGTGTACGAGGGGAGCGCCTCGGAGACCTTGTTGCCGTTGGCGTCGTACGCCGTGGTCGTCACCAGGCCGTTCGGGTCCTCCTCCTCGACGCCCTCGCCGAAGGTGTTGAAGCCGCTGGTGGTGACGGGGTGGACGGTCGCCGCCGTGGTGCCGTCCGGCTCGGACTGGACGGCGGGCGCGGTGGAGACCGCGAGGTTGCCGGCCTCGTCGTAGGCGTACGTCGTGGTGTTCTGCTCGGCGTCCGTCGTGGACGTCGGCAGGCCCCGCTTGTCGTAGGTGTACTTGGTGGTCTGCTCGGTGGAGGAGCCGACCGTGCCGCCCGTGCGGCCCTTGCCGTAGAGCGAGGTGACGTCGGTCGCGGACAGGGCCCGCTGGTAGACCTGCACGTCACCGACCGAACCGGCGACGACGTCGCTCGTCGTGCCGTCCGCCTTCTCGGTGCCGCCGATGGAGAGCGGTCCGGTGCCCGTCCAGGGCGCGGTGTTGGTACCCGAGCCCGCCTGGGCGCCGTTGACGTACAGCTTCATCGAGCCGGTCGTCGAGTCGAAGACGCCGACCAGGTGCGTCCAGGTGTTCAGCGTGGGTGCCGCGGTGGCGGTGGCGTCGTAGAACGCGGTCGGGGAGGCCACGTCGGCGTTGGCCGCGTGGAAGCGGTACGCGTTGTCGGCCTTCGAGTACTGCAGGTAGAAGGAGGCCCGGTTGGTGCCGCCCTGCGCGACGAAGGTGCGGTAGGTGGAGGTGTCGCTGAGGTTGACCCAGGCGGAGACCGTGTAGGAGGCGGTGGTGTCCAGGGCCGGGCCGGTGGTGTCGATGACGTTGCCGGTGCCGGTGGTGGTGCCCGCGAACTTCGCCGCGCTGTCCGACCAGGTCACGCCCGATCCGGCGGTGGCGGTGTTGCCGGTGCCGGAGGAGTCGGTGATGTTGGTGCCGGAGTCCTGGTTGAGCTTCCACCAGCCGGCCGGGTGCCCGGAGGCGTCCCCGTACAGCGTCTCGCTGAGCACGTTGCCCATGGCGTCGTACGTGCTGGTGGTGGTGCGGTCGTAGCCCGTGGCGTCGTGGTCGTTCTCGCTCGCGACCTGGTCGTCCGGGGTGTACGAGACCGTGGAGACGCGGTCCACGCCGGTCGGGTCGACCGTGGTGGAGGTGGTGCGGGAGGCCGCGTCGACCTTGTAGTTGGTGACGGTCTCGCCGTTGTCGGAGGTCGAGGTGAGCAGGTTCCCGGCGGCGTCGTAGGTGTCCGACTCCAGGACGTAGCTCTTCGTGCCGTCGGAGCTGGTCCGCTTCACCGCGGCGGTCAGACCGTCGTCCAGGTAGGTGTACGAGGTGGCGTTGCCCATCGCGTCGGTCACCGACTGGAGGCGGCCGGCCGGGTCGTAGGCGCGCGAGGACTCCGTGAGCAGGGTCGCGGTCCCCGGGTTGACCGGGTCACCGGTGTACATCAGGGCCTGCGTGAGCAGGTTGCCGTTGTCGTCGTACGTGTAGCGGGTCTCGTTGCCCGCCGAGGTGACTTCCTTGGTCTTGTTGCCCTGGTTGTCGTAGGTGTACGTGGTCGTGTTGCCGTTGCTCGCACCCGCGACCGCGTTGGCGTCCGACTCGGTCAGCAGGTGGTCGTAGGCGTCGTAGGTCTGCGTCTCGGTGCGCGCGGTGTCGCCGCCGCTCGCGTCGGCGACGGTCTGCGAGGTGACGTTGCCGTCCTCGTCGTAGACGGTCGAGGAGACGGCGGCGTGGGTGGCGCCGGTGACGCGGTCGGTGAGCTGCGGGTCGTGCTCCTCGGTGACCTGGCCGTTCAGGTCGTACTTGTACGAGGTGGTCAGACCGTTCGGGTAGGTGTCCGAGACGACGTTCTGGCTGAGGACCTGGCCGAGGCCGTCATAGGTGTAGGTCGTCGCCAGACCGATGGCGTCGGTGGTCGAGGCGACGTCGCCGTTCTTGAAGTACGCCACCTGGTTGACCGCGCCGCCGGGGCTGATCGTCTTCACCGGCAGGCCCTTGGGCACCACTCCGCCGTCGGCGGACGGGTAGGTGCTGGTGCCGTCGCTGTAGACGGTCGTGGTGGTGCGGCCCTTGGGGAATCCGGGGACGGCCGGGCCGGTGATACCGGTCTGGTTGCCCTGCGCGTCGTACACGTACGAGGTCAGGTAGGTGTTGTCGGTCGCCGAAGCCGAACGGCCGTCGCGCTCGGTCAGCAGCTGGTCGTTGCGCGGGTCGGTCGTCGTCAGCTGGGCCGTGGTGTCGTCCGGGTAGTACGTGTAGTACTCGGTCGAGCACTTGTTCGCGGACTCGTCCTGGCAGGCGGTCGAGGAGACGATGTTGCCGCGCACGTCGTGACCGGTGATGTTCATCGAGCCGTTGGGGTCGGTGACCGTGTGCTCGAAACCGGCGGAGTCGTAGCCGAAGCTCGTCTTGTTGCCGAGGCCGTCGGTCTCGGTCAGCGCCCGGTTGCCGTTGTCGACGTCGTAGGTGTAGGTGAGCGTGGCGTTCGCCGGCGAGGTCACCTTGACCGTCTCCACCGGGAGCAGACCGGTGGAGTTCTTCGCGGCCTCCCACTGCTGGGCCACGTCCGCCGCGGCCAGCTGGGAGCGGTAGACGGCGACCTCGGCGATGGAACCCTTGAAGTAGGTGGCGTAACCGGTGTTGCTGGTGGTGCTGGTGTGCGACTCGTCGGGCCAGTTGCCGCCGATGAAGCCCGCGCCGACGTACTGGTTGGTCTGGACGCTCATCGCGGCCGTGCCGGTCTGCGAGGCCACCAGCGCGTCGTCGAGGTACAGCGCCTGGCTGTCGGATGCCGTCGACAGCACGACGTGGTGCCACTTGCCGTCGGTCACCGCGGCGGCGGAGCCGATGGGTTTGGTGGATCCGCCGGAGAAGTAGAACTCGCCGTACAGCTTTCCGCTGCTGCCGACATAGAGGACGGGCGTGTAGTTGCCGGTGGTGGTGCCTGAGCTCAGCGGGTCCTTGGACGCGCCGAGCAGCACGCCGTTCGCCATGGAGGTCTTGAACCACATACTGACCGACTCGGCGCCCGCGCCGGGCAGGATGCCGCTGGGCAGCGCCATGGACGAGGTGCTGCCGTCGAACGTCGCGGCCTTCTGATCGCTGAACGGTCCCGTCGCGCCGAGCGTCACCGCGCTGTACGTGCCGTTGCCGCCGCGCACCTCGTCGACCGCGGTGGTCGCGCCGGCCGCCTCGCCGAGACGGAAGTAGCCCGCGGGCGCCGCGCCGAGGACCGCGCCCCGGTAGGTCTGGCTGGAGCCGGTGACCGTGGGCGCCCCGAGCTTCCAGACGCCGCCGTTCTCGTCGGTGAGCTGGGTGAGGGTGGTGGTGCCCGGGTCGTACTGCATCGCCGCGTACGTCTTGCCGGACGGCCGGGTGATGGAGGTCAGCAGGCTCGCCGCGTGGGTGCCGTACTGGTAGAGGGCGTTGACGTCGGCGGCGACCAGCGGGCGGCCGTACCAGGCGGCGTCCGCGACCGAGCCGTTGAAGTAGGTGGCGTAGCCGGTCTTCTCGCTGGAGCTCTGGTGCGGCTCGTCGGGCCAGTTGCCGCCGAGGAAGCCGGTGCCGAGGTAGTTGAAGGACTGGTTCTTGCCGAAGGCGACCGCGCTCTGGATGGAGACGGTGCCGGTGCGCGAGCCGATCTTCGCGTTGTCGACGTACAGCGTCTGCGAGTTGCCCGCGGCCGACAGCACCACGTGGTGCCACCTGCCGTCGGCGACCGACGCGGTCGTGACGATCGGGTTGATGCCGCCGCTGTACCAGAACTCGGCGTTCAGCTTGCCGTCGGTGCCGACGTAGATCGAGGGGGTGTAGAAGCCCGCGGCCTGTCCGGAGCCGATGGGCTGGGAGGCGTACGAGTACAGGACGCCGGGGCCCGCGGAGGTCTTGAACCAGAGCGAGAGCGCGCCGGAGTCGGTGTCGTTGCCGGTGTTCTTCGGCAGCGAGACGTCGGAGGAGGTGCCGTTGAAGGTGGCGACGGTGGAGGAGGAGCCGGTGAGCGGGCCACCGCTCTGGCCCGTCGTCACGTTCTCGTAGGTCGCGTTGTCGGTGCCCTCGCCTGCGAGGACGGCGTCCTTGGCGGTCGTCGCGCCTGAGGCCTCCGACAGCGGCCACATGGCGTGCGGGTCGAGGTCGAGCGAGGCGTTCTGGTACTGCGAGCCGCTCGTGTAGCCGTACGTCGTGCACTTGGTCGACGACAGCGGCGAGCACACCTTGGTGAGCTGGTCGCCGGTGTAGCCGTACGTCCAGGTCTGCGCGGTGGAGGAGTCCCCCGCGGTGACCGGGTCGGTGACGACGGTCGCGACGTGCGCGGCCAGCGCGCCGGTCGGCGTGGACCAGGTCAGGTTGAGGGAGCGCGAGGAGACAGCGGACGTCATCTTCGTGATGTGGCCGCTGGTCCAGGTGAAGGTGATGGACCGCCCGTTGGCGTCCGTCACGGAGAGCAGACCGTAGGCGCCCGACCCCAGGGACTGGGTGAACGTGTAGACCGTGTCGTCCTTGTCGGTCAGCTTGTAGCCGCCGCCCGTGACCGTGGTGAAGGTGGCGAACCGCCCGTTGCCCGGGGCGAACGTGCCGTCGCTGTTCTTGCCGTACCCGACCTGCGAACCGTCCGGGTAGGTGACGTTGACACTGGAGACCGCGCCCGACGCCGTGTACTGCTCGGTCGCCCGCGCGTCGAAGATGCTCGACCAGCCGGACCCGAACGCGCCGGTCCAGCGCGGGTCGCGGGAGTTGTAGTCGCGCTCCACGTCCAGCGAGGGGCCGACGGTGGAGATCGAGGCGTCGGTGTCGGAGGTGGTGTAGTTGCCGATCGACGCGTCGAAGCCGTGGTCGCTGCTGTTCTGCGACAGACCCGAGGTGATCACGGGTTGCGGCACTTGGACCGAGAGCGCGTACGGATCCGCCGTGGAATAAAGGGCCGTCGTCGAGTCGTACGCCTGAACGGTCCACGTGTAGTTCTTGCCCCAGGCCAGTTTGCCCGCCGGGACCGTCCAGTCGCCGGTGGAGATCAGACCGGACGTGGCGACCTGGGTGTTGGTCGCGTCGTAGACCTTGAAGACGTACTGGCCGGCGCTGCCGCTGGAGTTGGCGCCGCCCGCCCAGGCGGTCAGCTCGGGGGTGGTGGTGCCCACGACCGCGTTGTCGGCGGGGAACTGCTCGTACAGCTGCGGCGCCGTGTTGCCCGTGTAGGTGACCACGATGTACGGGCCGAGCCCGGGGTCGTTGAAGGAGCCGAACTGCTTCCAGTGCAGGGCGTCGGTGGTCGACGCGTAGATCGCCAGGCCGTAGTCGGCGGTGGTGCCGCTCATCCAGCCCTGGATGGCGGACGTGGACAGGGAGACGGTCACGTTGTCGCCGACGGTGCGGTCGGCGCCGGTGTTGGCGCAGGCGTTGGGCACGCTCGGCGTCGCGTTGCCGATCGAGGAGCCGTACGTCGGCCCCGGGTAGCTGGTGACGCCCTCCGGGGTCCAGGCCTTCGTCACCAGCGCGACGTCGAAACGCTCGGCGGTGCAGGTGGAGGCCCAGGTGTCGAAGAGGTGCAGGGACGCGGAGGAGACGGTGACGCCGCTGCCGTCCCAGGCGGTGTCCCAGTGGTTGACGTAGCTGACCGCGGAGTGGGTGCCGGAGTCGTAGGAGCCGACCTTGACGGTCTGCTCGTAGGAGTGGTCGCCCGCGGCGCCGGACTCGGCGTAGGTGGTGGTCCAGCCGTCCGTGACCTGCGGGTCGACGGTGACCGGGAAGACGCGGCGCGCATCGTGCAGCCAGCTGTCGTCGAGGGTCACCTTCAGCGCGTAGCCGTCCTTGTCGTGGACGAGCTCGGTGCTGACGTCGTGGGTGGTGGCCGGGTCCCCGGAGCGCGGGTTCACCTTCGAGTCGTAGGCGTACGACGAGGGGACGCGCTCGACGGTCTTGCCGGTGGAGTCACGCAGGTCGATCGACCCACTCTTGGTCTGGACGGGCGTGAGGCCCTTGAGGTCCAGGGGGAAGGTCCAGCTGTTCCCCGCGTCCGCGGAACGCAGGACGACCGCGTCCTTGACGCCGGTCGCGGTGGGGGCGACCTGGAGGTCGGTGTCCGTCAGGACGTTCTCGTACGTGACGCGCGAGCCGTCCACCGCGCCCTTGACGGAGGCCGCGCCCTTGAGTCCGTATGCGACGGAGTGGGCGCTGTCGGTGGCGAAGGAGACGAGGCCGGAGTCACTGGCCTTGGCGCCGAAGTCGACGCCGACGGAGTTGGCCTTCTCGTGCCAGCGACCGTCCGGACCCGCTCTCACGTCCACATCGATCGGCGCCCATCTCCCCTTCCCCACCTGATAGTTGACGGGCGTCGGGGATATTCGGCGAGTGGTGCTGCCGTCGGCGTTGTCGTAGACGGTGTCGGTGCGCGAGGACTTGGCCGCGTTGCGCTTGCTGGTCTTGGGGTTGTAGGTGCCGCCGCCGCGGCTCTTGCCCTGCTGAACGGCGGGCTTGTGCGGCTGGTAGGCGGCGAGCTCGCCCTTGCCCTTGCCCGGCGCCCTGCCCACGCCGCGCTTGGCGTCGGTCGTCTTCGCGGAGACGTGGTGGGCGTGTCCGGCCGCGGTGCCCGACTGCTGGTGCGGGATCCGGCCCCAGTGCGGGTCCTGGAACCAGGCCACCACGGAGGACAGACTCGGCATCGAGAGGGACACATGGCCCAACTCGCGGCCGTCGGCCACCGCCTGCTGGGTCGTCAGCATCAGTGCGAGCGCCGTCAGGGCGACCATGGCCACCTGCCGCCGGATGCGGTGCATACGGCTGACGGGACGGCGGGGCTGGCGGGAACGGCGGGCAGGCCGAATGCGCACGGCTTCGACTCCAACAGTCAGGAGAGATCAGACAGGGGAAACGCGCAGGAGAAGCACAGAAACCCGCTGATCTTGACTGTTGTGAACATGCCGTGGACAGGCCCGAGGAAGGTTCTTGGCCTTAGCTTGACCGGCTCTTGCTGAACCAAGTCGACTTGTTTGGACTCGCCCCTTTGCTTCTTGTGAACTTCTTTGCGGGTTCCTCACTTTCTTGATGGATTCTCGTCATCTCGCCCTTGTGTCGGCCGACATGAAACAGCGTCAGTTCGCGCTGAACCGCTTCGGCGCCTGGGTCGGGTTGCCGCCCGAGGGGAGCTTCTGGCCGGGGCACTCGGAGAGCACCTTCTTCATCGCGGCCTTCTCCCCGCCGGTGACCCACAACCCGTACTTCTTCTTCACGGCCACCTGCGCGGCCACATACGTGCAGCGGTACCCCTTGTTGGGCGGGAGCCAGGTCGCGGTGTCGCCGTCGCCCTTGCTGCGGTTGGTGCTCGCGTCGACGGACAGCAGGTTGAGCGGGTCGTTGGCCAGCGCTATCCGCTTGCTCGCGTCCCAGTACTTGGCGCCCTTCTGCCAGGCGTCCGAGAGTGCGACGAGGTGGTCTATGTCCACCAGGCTGCGGCCGCGCTTGTACGTCACTTCCTTGCCGGAGTACGGGTCGGGTTCGAGCGCCCCGGAGACCACCTTGCAGGTGCCACCGGTGAACTTCACGTTCTTCAGGTCCCGCTTGAGGATGTCGTCGCGGGTGTCGCACTTGTTGGAGTCCGTGTCGGCCCAGGCCGTGCCGAACCTCGCCCTGCTGTAGCCCGTCTTGGGGGCGCGCCCCTTGACGGTCAGCGAGTCCACGGCGGTGAGCGCGGCGCCGCCGGCCACCGTGCCCTGCGGGCCGGCGGAGCCCGTGGTCTCCTTCTTGCAGCCGCTGATCCCCGCGCCGACGACGAACAGCACCACTGCGGCAGCCGCCGCCCCACCCCTCAGACGCACCACGACGCCCCTCCCCTTTGTTCCCCGGGTCCGCCCTGCACAGGGCGCGTTTCCCTGGTGCCCACGGTAGCGGCGGGCATGCCCAGCCCATACCCTCCTCCAACGGGCAATAGGTGCACGCCGGGCGTATCGTCGGTGGTGACACACCTCCGGAAGGAGTTCCTGCATGGGCATCTTCGACAGATTCAAGGATCAGGCGAAGTCCAAGCGCAAGGACATGTCCGACGCCGGGGAACGGGAGATCAACGAGAAGACGGGCAACAAGTACACGGACCAGGTCGACGACGCCCAGCAGAAGATCGAGGGCGCGATGGGCATGGACCGCGAACCGACCGACCGGCCCGATCAGCCGTAGACGCCCGATCAGCCGTAGTCGCGGAGACGCGCGAGGCACGACACACCCACCGATCGACCGTGACACCGAGGCCGTCCGCGAAGCCCCACTCCCGCGGGCGGCTTCACTTGCGCCGCCCGGCGACGCACGCTCTCACGCCCGCACACTCTCGCCCCCGTGCCCTCCCTCACGCCCTCCCCCTCACACCTTCCCGATCCCCAACGTGGACTCCGAAGGCAGCAGTCCCGAACCCAGCACCGCGACCCAGAACTCGCCGAGCAGCTCGGTCAGTCGGCTCCGCTCGGCCGGGGTGAGGGCGAGCCAGGGGGCGGCGGCCAGTTCGTCCGTGTGGCGTTCGACCTCGGCACGGAGTTCGCGGCCCGCGGGTGTGGCGGTACCGGATTCGGTCACGAGGCCGCGCGCGGCGAGGCGTTCACGGGCGGCGCTCCACTCCTGCGGGCTCCAGCCACGGCTCTCGAAGCGCTCGACGGAGGCCGCACCGATCGCCGCGAAGGACACGAGCGCTTCGACGGGGTCGAGCCCGGCGACGAGCAGCGCCGCGAGGTGACCGTCGCCCCGGTGCTCGCGCAGGATCGTCGCCGCATGCCACAACTGGAGGTGCGGGGCGGCCGGCCACGCCGGCTCCGCGTTGGCCGCGGCCATGGGCCGACCCGCGGTGTTCGCGGCCTCGGCGGCACGGCGCAACAGCCCTGCGGCCTCGACGAGTTCGGGGCTCGCCGCGCGGTCGCCGAATATCGCGCGGTACGCCCGGTCCATGCCCCGCTCCCTCGCCTTCAGCACATCCGCGGGGCTCGCGGTGTCCCACGCGGAGTCCATGTGCGCGGCGACCATGCGCGGGCTGAAGCTGTAGAAGGCGGACGACACGCGTTCACTCCCGACCGCCCCCAACGGCGCGGCACGGAAGGGGAAGTAGGTCGGCCAGCGGTCCTCCGCCGACCCGGCGTACCCGAGCGCGGCCGACTCCTCGAAGACCTCCGGCGCGTAGTAGAGCACCGCGTGCAGAGGCTCCAGCAGATGCCACAGCCGACGCACCTCGCCGAGCTCGATCCCGAACTCGATCCCGGTCCCCACCCCTGTCCTGATCCCGGTCTCCATACCGACAGCCCCGTCCCCCTGAACCATCCCGGCCACCTCACTACCGTGCTCCGACATGACGAACCCCCTCGTCCCGTTCCCACCCATGCGACAACTTGACACTGACAAGATTGCCCGAACCCGCCGAACTTGTCAATGCCTAGATTCCGCGTACGCTGATGACCATGGAGACCGCGAAGACCACTCCCGAACGCCCCTATCACCACGGCGATCTGCGTCGCGCGATCCTGAGCGCCGCGCTCGACGTCATCGCCGCCGAAGGCCCGTCCGCGCTGAGTCTGCGCGACCTGGCCCGCCGGGCAGGCGTCTCGCACGCGGCTCCGGCCCACCACTTCAAGGACCGCACCGGCCTGCTCACGGCGATCGCGGCCGAGGGCCACGCGCTGCTGTCGGCCGCGCTCACCGAGGCCACGGACCTACGGGACGCGGGCGTCCACTACGTACGTTTCGCGCGTGAGCACCCGGCGCACTTCCAGGTGATGTTCACGCCGGAGCTGCTGCGCGAGAACGACCTGGAGCTGACCACGGCCCGCGCCCTGACCGCGGACCGCCTGCGCCGGGCCGTCTCCGACCGGGTGCCGGAACCCGGCACCGACCCCCGCCTCGCCGGAGTCGCCGCCTGGTCCCTGGCCCACGGCTTCGCCACGCTGCTCCTCGGCCACAACCTGGACGCCGCGGTCGGCGACCAGGACCCCGAGGAGGTCTTCCGCACCCTGACGGGAATGCTGTTCCAGCCACCGTCGGCGCAAGCCTGAGGTTCGCCCTCTACGACCCGAGAATCGTCGCCAGGAACTCCCCGGTCCACCCCAACAACTCCCGCCCGACCAACGGCTTCCCGCCCACCTTCGCCGTCTTCGGGCGGGGCACCAGGAGCTGGTGGGCGGCCGGCTTGATGACCGTGCCCGGGTAGAGCCGCTTGAGGCGCAGTTCCTGGGACTCTCGCAACTCCGCCGGTGCGAAGCGGATGTTGTTGCCCTGAAGCACGACCTCGCCGACACCGCACGCCCGCGCGAGCATCCGCAGGCCCGCGACGAGCAGCAGGTTCTCCACCGGCTCGGGCAGCTTGCCGTAGCGGTCGGTGAGTTCCTCGCGTACGGCCTTGACGTCCTCCTCCGTGTTGGCGGAGGCGATGGCGCGGTAGGCCTGCAGACGCAGCCGCTCACCCGGCGCGTAGTCGTGCGGGACGTGCGCGTCGACCGGCAGCTCGATCTTGACCTCCAGGGGCGGCTCCTCCTCGACTCCGCCTTCCAGGGAGGCCCGGTAGTCCGCGACCGCCTCGCCGACCATACGGACGTACAGGTCGAAGCCGACGCCCGCGATGTGACCCGACTGCTCGCCGCCGAGCAGATTGCCCGCGCCGCGGATCTCCAGGTCCTTCATCGCCACGTACATGCCCGCGCCCATCTCCGTGTGCTGGGCGATGGTCGCGAGCCGCTCGTGCGCGGTCTCCGTCAGGGGCTTCTCCGGCGGGTACAGGAAGTAGGCGTAGCCGCGCTCACGGCCTCGGCCCACCCGGCCGCGCAGCTGGTGCAGCTGCGAGAGGCCGAAGTTGTCGCCGCGCTCCACGATCAGCGTGTTGGCGTTGGAGATGTCGATGCCGGATTCGACGATCGTGGTCGACACGAGCACGTCGAACCGCTTCTCCCAGAAGTCGACGACCACCTGCTCCAGAGCCTGCTCGCCCATCTGGCCGTGCGCCGTCGCGATACGCGCCTCGGGGATGATCTCACGCAGCCGCGCCGCCGCCCGGTCGATCGACTCGACCCGGTTGTGGATGTAGAAGACCTGGCCCTCGCGCAGCAGTTCACGGCGGACGGCCGCGCCGATCTGCTTCTCCTCGTACGGGCCGACGAAGGTCAGCACCGGGTGCCGCTCCTCCGGCGGGGTGGTGATCGTGGACATCTCCCGGATGCCCGTCACCGCCATTTCGAGCGTACGGGGAATGGGGGTGGCGGACATCGTCAGGACGTCCACGTTGGCGCGCAGCTTCTTCAGCTGCTCCTTGTGCTCGACGCCGAAGCGCTGCTCCTCGTCGACGATGACCAGGCCCAGGTCCTTGAACTTGGTCTCGGCGGAGAACAGCCGGTGGGTGCCGATGACGACGTCCACCGCGCCGTCCCGCAGGCCCTCCAGGACGGACTTCGCCTCCGTGTCGGTCTGGAAGCGGGACAGGGCGCGGACGTTCACCGGGAACTGCGAGTAGCGCTCGGAGAAGGTCCCGAAGTGCTGCTGCACCAGCAGCGTCGTCGGCACCAGGACCGCGACCTGTTTGCCGTCCTGCACCGCCTTGAAGGCCGCGCGGACCGCGATCTCCGTCTTGCCGTAGCCGACGTCGCCGCAGACCAGGCGGTCCATCGGGACCGTCTTCTCCATGTCCTCCTTGACCTCGGCGATGGTCGTGAGCTGGTCGGGGGTCTCCGCGTACGGGAAGGCGTCCTCGAGTTCGCGCTGCCAAGGGGTGTCGGATCCGAAGGCATGGCCGGGGGCCGCCATGCGCGCGCTGTACAGCTTGATCAGGTCCGCCGCGATCTCCTTGACCGCCTTCTTGGCGCGCGCCTTGGTCTTCGTCCAGTCGGCGCCGCCCAGGCGGTGCAGGGTGGGGGCCTCGCCGCCGACGTACTTGGTGATCTGTTCCAGCTGGTCGGTGGGGATGTAGAGGCGGTCGCCGGGCTGGCCGCGCTTGGCCGGGGCGTACTCCACCACCAGGTATTCGCGAGTCGCGCCCTGGACGGTCCGCTGCACCATCTCGATGTAGCGGCCGACACCGTGCTGCTCGTGCACGATGTAGTCGCCCGCTTCGAGCGTGAGGGGATCGATCGTCTTGCGGCGGCGGGCCGGCATGCGCGCGCCGTCCTTGCCGGCCGCCTTCTGGCCGGAGAGGTCGGTCTCCGTGAGGACGGCGAGCTTGAGCGCCGGGTCCACGAAGCCGTAGTCGATCGAACCGCAGGCGACCTGCACCACGGCGGGCGTCAGCTCGGTCAGCTCCGCGTCGAGGCGGGCCGCGATGCCCTCGCCGCCGAGGACCTCGACGGTACGGGCGGCGGGGCCGTGCGCCTCGGTGACGTACACCGTGCGCCAGCTGTCCGCGAGCCAGCCCTTGGTGTCGGCGAGCGCCCTGGCCGTGTCGCCGCGGTAGGTCTCGGGGGCGTGCATGCCGAGCTTGAGGGTGTCCGCGTCCAGTTCCTCGTCGGCCGCGAACGGCGACACCGACCACCACATCATGTCCAGCTCGCGGGCCCGGTCGCGGACGTCCGCGATGGCCCACAAGGAGGCCGCGCCGACGTCGATGGGGGCCTCGCCGCCCCCGGCCGTCGCCGCCCAGGACGCCTGCAGGAACTCCTGCGAGGTCGCCACCAGGTCCGCGGCCCGCGTCCGCACCCGCTCCGGGTCGCAGACGACGGCCATCGAGCCCTTGGGCAGGACGTCGAGCAGCAGTTCCATGTCGTCGACGAGGACCGGAGCCAGTGACTCCATGCCTTCCACGGCGATGCCCTCGGCGATCTTGCCGAGCAGTTCGCCCAGCTCGGGGTGTTCCTCGGCGAGCCGGGCCGCCCGCTCCCGCACCTCGTCCGTCAGGAGCAGCTCGCGGCAGGGCGGCGCCCACAGTCCGTGGTCGGCGACCTCGAGTGAGCGCTGGTCGGCGACCTTGAAGTAACGGATCTCCTCGACGTCGTCGCCCCAGAACTCCACCCTCAGGGGGTGCTCCTCGGTGGGCGGGAAGACGTCCAGGATGCCGCCGCGTACGGCGAACTCGCCGCGCTTCTCGACGAGCTCGACCCGGGAGTACGCGGCTGCCGCGAGCGCCTCGACGATCCCGCCCAGGTCGGCGCTCTGGCCCGTCCGCAGCGCGACCGGCTCCAGGTCTCCCAGGCCCTTGACCTGCGGTTGCAGCACCGAGCGTACCGGGGCGACGACGACCGACACCGGGCCGGTCTCGGGGTCGTCGGGGCGCGGGTGCGCCAGGCGGCGCAGCACGGCGAGACGGCGGCCGACGGTGTCCGAGCGGGGGGACAGCCGCTCGTGCGGGAGCGTCTCCCACGAGGGGTACTCCGCGACGGTGTCGGGCGGGAGGAGGGACCTGAGCGCCGCGGCCAGGTCCTCGGCCTCGCGTCCCGTCGCCGTCACGGCCAGGACGGGGCGGCCGGCGTCGCGGGCCAGGGCCGCCACCGCGAAGGGGCGGGCGGCGGGCGGGCCGACCAGGTCGATGTGCATCCGGTTGCCGTCGGTGGCGGCCTTCACCGCTTCCGCGAGGGCGGCGTCCTTGACGACGGCGTCGAGCAGACCGTGCAGGCTCATGAAGGGCTTCCATCCCGGAGAGAGGGCAACGCGAACCGCCCGACACGTCTCGACGGGCCGGGGTTGTCCAGCCTACGACGGCGCCGCGCTCCCTGTGAGACGCAAGAGGTGGACGGGTCCGGGCAGGGCAGGGCAGAGAATCGGGGCGCGGCCCCGCCCTCAGGGGCGCGGGGCTGTGTCTATATGCGGCTCCGCCGCGGGGCGCGCCCAGCCCCCACCGCCCCGCAGCCAAACTACCCAGCCCCCTCCCCACCCCACTGGAAGTGACCCGCACCACACCCCACCCCCAACCGTCAACCACATCCCTCGTCCCCGGCGTATACCCCGTGACACGTGATCACGTACCGGGAGCCGCATGAGCTCGAACCCGACCCCCGCCGACACCGCCACCGACACCGACAGCGCCCCAAGAACCGACAGCGCCCCCATACCCCCGCCGGTCACGGCAGTCCCCGCCCGTGACCGGCGCCCCCGCGACCCCCAGCTCCTGGCGGTCCTGCTCTTCACCGCGTACGCGACCCTGTCGGTCTGCCGCTGGCGGCATCTGGCGACCCGTTCCTGGGACCTCGGCATCTTCGAGCAGGCCGTCCGCGCCTACGCCCACCTTCGCGCCCCCGTCGCCGATCTCAGGGGCCCGGGCAGCAACCTTCTCGGCGACCACTTCAGCCCGGTCACCGCCCTCCTCGCGCCCGCCTACCGTCTCTTCCCCACCCCGGTCACCCTCCTCGTCGCCCAGGCCGCGCTGCTGGCCCTGTCCGCGGTCCCGGTCACCCGTGCCGCCGCCCGGCTCCTCGGCCGCTCCCGGGGACTCGCGCTGGGTCTCGCGTACGGGCTGTCGTGGGGGATCCAGCGCGCCGTCGACTTCGACTTCCACGAGATCTGTTTCGCCGTCCCGCTGATCGCCTTCGCCCTGGAAGCGGTCCTGGGGCGACGGTGGCGCGCGGCCCTGCTGTGGGCGTTCCCGTTGGTCCTCGTCAAGGAGGACCTCGGGCTCACCCTGGCCGCGATCGCCCTGGTCGTGGCCGTGCGGGCCCGGAAGCCCGCTCCGCGTACGGCCCTGTGCGCGCTCGGGGTCGCCGTCCTCGGAGTACTGACCGCGGTGCTCACCTTCACGGTGGTGATCCCGGCCTTCAGCACCGCGGACACCTACACCTACTGGAACAAGGCCGGCGGTGATCCCCTCGACGGCCTGGGCACCAAACTCCGCACCCTCGCCTGGCTGCTGATCCCCACCACCGGTCTGCTGGCCCTGCGCTCCCCGCTCCTCCTGGTCGCCCTGCCGACCCTGGGCTGGCGCTTCCTCTCCTCCGACCCGCACTACTGGGGCACGGACTGGCACTACAGCGCCGTCCTGATGCCGGTCCTCTCCCTCGCCCTCGCCGACGCGCTCTCCCGGGCCCGCTGGAGCCCGCGCCCGTGGCTGCGCTCGTATGCGCTGCACCTGCCCACGGCCGTCGTCGCGGCCGCGCTCGCGCTGACGACCTCGCTCCCGCTGTCCGCGCTGGGCGAGTCCGCCGCGTATCGCAAGCCCGCGCGCGTGAGTGCCGTAGAACGGCTGCTGGCGCGTGTCCCGGACGGGGCGAGCGTCGAGGCGAACGTCGGCCCGAGCAGTCGGCTCGTCGCGCGCTGCCGGGTCTTCTGGACGGGCGACACCGGTGGCGTCAACCCGGACTTCATCGCCCTCGACGACTCCGACCACGCGATCCAGGACGTCCAGGCGTACGCCGGCCGTCTGCACCCCCACGCCGCGTACGACGTCGTGGGCGCCGCCTACGGCTACGTACTCCTGGAGCGGCGGACCTGAGGCACCGCGTACGACCGCGGGCCCGGCCCAGGAGGTGATGTCCTCCTGGGCCGGGCCCGTCCCCCGTAACCCCCGTATACGGTGGCTTCGCGGCGGCTGTTGCTGCCGGCTAGTCGGTGGCGATGGCGTTCAGTACGTTCATCCGGCCCGCCCGGAACGCCGGGATCAGGGCGGCGAACAGGCCCACGAACGCCGAGCCGATGAAGACCCCGATGATGGTCGGCCAGGGGATCTCCAGGACCTTCAGGCCCTCCAGGGCGAGGAGCTTCTGGGCGGTGGCACCCCAGCCCATGCCCAGGCCGAGGCCGAGCAGCGCGCCGAAGAGGGCGATGACGACCGACTCCAGGCGGATCATGCGGCGCAGTTGGCGGCGGGACATCCCGATGGCGCGCATCAGGCCGATCTCGCGCGTCCGCTCCACCACCGACAGGGCGAGGGTGTTGATCACGCCGAGGACGGCGACGACGATCGCGAGGGCGAGCAGGCCGTAGACCATGTTCAGGAGCTGGCCGATCTGGTCCTTGAGCTCCTGCTTGTAGTCGGTCTGGTCGCGGACCTGGTACTGCGGGTACTGCTCCATGGACTTCTTCAGGGCCGCGTACGCCTGCTTCTCCTGGCCGTTCTTGGCGCTGGCGAACATGATCTGGTCCGGCGGGATCCGGTTGGCCGGGAGGTACTTCCGCATGGTCTCGGTGCTGAGGTACCGCGCGCCCTGGTCGATGACCACGTCGTCGTCGGTGATCGCGGCGACCTTGAGCTTCGCCGTGCTGCCGCCCTTGAAGGCGACGGTCAGGGTGTCGCCGAGCTTGACGTGGTGTTTGGTGGCGAACTCCGAGCCGACGGACATGGAGTCCTTGCCGTAGGCGGCGGTCAGTTCACCGGCCGTCGTCTTGCGGTGCAGGTCCTGCGCGTAGGTGGGGTCGGCGGCCGTGACGCCGTCGCTGTCCGAGAAGCCGTCGGGGGCGACGATCCTGGCCTCGATGTCCCGGTAGTGCGTGACGTGTTCCAGACCGGGTGTCGTCTCGATGGCCTTCGCCGCCTGCGGGACGATCCGCTGGTTGCCCTGGATGATGAAGTCGGTGCCGACCGACTTGTCGAGTTCGTCGGTCGCGGAGGCGACCATGGACGAGCCGACGACCGACAGGCAGGCGACCAGGGCGAGGCCGATCATCAGGGCCGCGCCGGTGGCTCCGGTGCGGCGCGGGTTGCGCAGCGCGTTGCGCTCCGCCATCCGTCCGACGGGGCCGAAGAAGCGCAGCAGCACCGCGCTGATCACCCGGACGACACCGCCGGCGAGCAGCGGGCCGATGATGACGAACCCGATCAGGGTCAGGACGACTCCCGCGCCCAGCACCAGTGAACCGTCGCTCGCCTTGTCGGCGCCCGCCGCCGTGAAGAGCGCGAAGGTTCCGGCGCCGGTGAGGACCAGGCCGATGATGCCGCGGACGAGACCGGCCTTGCCGTCCGCCGGTGTACCGGCGTCGCGCAGCGCGGCCATCGGGGAGACCTTGCCGGCCCGGCGGGCGGGCAGATAGGCGGCGAGGACGGTGACCACGACACCGAGCACGAGTCCGATGACCGGGGTCGTCGCCTTGACCGTCAGATCGCGGGTGGACAGGTCCATGCCCGCCGCCGACATGAGTTTCATCAGGCCGACCGCGAGGCCGACGCCCGCGCCGACGCCGAGGATCGAGCCGAAGACGCCGAGCAGGGTCGCCTCGACCAGGACGGACCGGTTGACCTGCTTGCGGGACGAGCCGATCGCCCGCATCAGGCCGATCTCGCGGGTGCGCTGGGCGACCAGCATGGAGAAGGTGTTGATGATCAGGAAGATGCCGACCAGGAACGCGATCCCGGCGAAGCCGAGCATGGCGTACTTGATGACGTCCATGAAGGAGCCGACGCCGGAGCGGTTCTCGTCGGCGTACTCCTTCTGTGTCTGCACCTTGTACGCGCCGGCGCCGATGGAGGAGATGACGTTCTGCTTGAGCGTGTCGTTGGTGACACCGGTGGCGGCGGAGAGGTTGATGTCGGTGAACCGGCCGGTGGTGCCGAGCAGTTCGCGCTGGGCGGTGGCGGTGTCGAAGTAGACGACGGCGGCACCGGGGTTGGTCACCTTGAAGGTGGCGATGCCGACGATCCGGGCCTTGAAGTCACCGGTGACGGCGATGGTGCGCAGTTCGTCGCCGAGCTTGAGGTGGTGCTTGTCGGCGGTGTCGGCGTCGACCATCGTCTCGGTCGGCCCGCGCGGGGCGTGACCGGAGGTGATCTCCATCGAACGCAGGTCGTTGCGCGTCCAGTTGCCGGCGATCGTCGGGGCCCCGGTGCTCGACCCCATGTTCTTGTTGGCGCTGTTGACGACAGTCACGTTCATCGAACTGACGGCGCCCTCGGCGTACTTGACGCCCTCCGCCTTCTTGGCCCGCTCCAGGACCGAGGCGGGCAGCGAGTCGGGCCTGCCGTTCTGCGGGGTGCTGTCGCTCTTGGCCGTCTTCGGCGAGACGGTCACGTCGGAGGAGGTGGCGGCGAACAGCTTGTCGAACGTCGTGTTCATGGTGTCGGTGAACACCAGCGTGCCGCAGACGAAGGCCACGGACAGCAGCACCGCGACCGCCGACAGCGCCATCCGCCCCTTGTGCGCGAAGAAGTTGCGCATCGAGGTCTTCAGGACGGTCATGACGTACGCCCCCGCGCGTCGAAGTCCTTCATGCGGTCGAGGACCTGATCGGCCGTCGGCTGGTACATCTCGTCGACGATCCGGCCGTCGGCGAGGTACAGCACGCGGTCCGAGTACGAGGCCGCCACCGGGTCGTGCGTCACGATCACGATGGTCTGGCCGAGCTCGTCCACCGAGCGGCGCAGGAAGCCCAGCACCTCGGCGCCCGCCCGGGAGTCGAGGTTTCCGGTCGGCTCGTCCCCGAAGATGATCTCGGGCCGCGCGGCGAGTGCCCGCGCCACCGCGACGCGCTGCTGCTGTCCGCCGGAGAGCTGGCTGGGCCGGTGCTTGAGCCGGTCGGCGAGCCCGACGGTCTCCACGACCTGGTCGAGCCAGCCCTTGTCCGGCTTGCGGCCCGCGATGTCCATCGGCAGCGTGATGTTCTCTATCGCGTTCAGCGTCGGCAGCAGGTTGAACGCCTGGAAGATGAACCCGATCCGGTCCCGGCGCAGCTGCGTGAGCTTCTTGTCCTTGAGCCCGGTGATCTCGGTCTCGTCGAGGTGGATCTGGCCACTCGTCACGGTGTCGAGTCCGGCGAGGCAGTGCATCAGCGTGGACTTGCCGGACCCCGAGGGGCCCATGATCGCGGTGAACTGCCCCCGCGCGATGTCCACGTCGACCTGGTCCAGGGCGACGACCCGGGTCTCCCCGGACCCGTACGCCTTGACGACCTGCCGCGCCCGTGCGGCAACGGCCGTACGCCCTCCAGTGCCCCCGTGCCTGGGAATGGTCACAGCCGATGTCACGGTGTATCTCCTATGTCGGTCAGCGGATGAAGTGCTCTTCGCTACGTCGGTAAGTCTGGTGGCGGGGGGTGGTCCGGCGCGCTGGTGCCCAGCGCAGTCTTCTACGGGGGAAAACCCCACCCCCGCGGGTTCGGCTCACCGCCCTCAGCGGCATAAAGCCAGGTTAAGGACGGCTCCGCCCCGTCTCGTCCTCCGCCGGTACGAACGCCCCCCGACCCCTGGTGGGGAGAGACCCCTAGGGGCAGTCCACCCTTCGGTGGAGTCCCTCTCGGGGTTGCCTCCACCCTCGGTCCCAGTCAGCGTCCACCCTCCCGCTACGTGAAGGTCAAGTGAGATGGTGGGGGACGGCGGATAGTTGCAGGGGGAACCGATCAGGGGAGGCGCTTCAGTGGGCCAGGGGGACACCGGAATACGGGCCGCGGCGACGGAGCAGCCGGCGGCCTCGCGCAGCCGCAGGGGTGCCGTCGTCGCCGCCCTGATGCTCTCCATGGCGCTGGCCGCGCTCGACTCCACCATCGTCTCCACGGCCGTACCGCAGATCGTCGGCGACCTCGGCGGCTTCTCCGTCTTCTCCTGGCTGTTCTCGGGCTATCTGCTCGCGGTGACGGTCACCCTGCCGGTGTACGGGAAGCTGTCCGACACCTTCGGCCGCAAGCCGGTCCTCGTCGCGGGCGCCGCCGTCTTCCTCCTCGGCTCGCTGCTGTGCGCCACCGCCTGGAACATGGCCGCGCTCATCGCCTTCCGGATCGTGCAGGGCCTGGGCGGCGGCGCGTTGCAGGGCACGGTGCAGACGCTCGCCGCGGACCTCTACCCGCTCAAGGAGCGCCCCAAGATCCAGGCCAAGCTGTCCACGGTGTGGGCGACCTCGGCGATCGCGGGCCCCTCCCTCGGCGGGGTTCTCGCCGCGTACGCCGACTGGCGCTGGATCTTCCTCATCAACCTGCCGATCGGCGCGCTGGCGCTGTGGTTGATCGTCCGCCATCTGCACGAGCCGGTACGGGAGTCCTCCGGCCGCCGCCCCCGGATCGACTGGGCGGGCGCGCTGGCCGTCTTCGCCTGCGGCGGTGTGCTGCTCACCGCGCTGGTGCAGGGCGGGGTCGCCTGGGACTGGCTGTCGGCCCCGTCGCTCGCCCTGTTCGGTACGGGACTCGCGCTGATCGGTGTCGTGGTCGTGATCGAGCGCCGGGCGGCGGAGCCGATCATCCCCGGCTGGGTGTGGCGGCGCCGCACGATCGCGGCCGTCAACCTGGCGCTCGGCGCACTGGGGTTGCTCATGGTCGCCCCCACGGTGTTCCTGCCCACGTACGCGCAGGCGGTCCTCGGTCTGGCGCCCGTCGCCGCCGGATTCGTGCTCTCCGTGTGGACGTTGAGCTGGCCGGTGTCGGCGGCGCTCAGCCAGCACGTCTACGGGCGGATCGGCTTCCGCAACACCGCGATGCTCGGCATCGGCACCGCGACCCTGATCCTGCTCGCCTTCCCCTTCCTGCCCTACCCCGGCGAGCCCTGGCAGCCGGCCCTGCTGATGCTCCTGCTGGGCGGCGCCCTGGGCCTCTTCCAACTCCCCCTGATCATCGGCGTCCAGTCGACGGTCGGCTGGGAGGAGCGCGGCACGACGACGGCGTCGGTCCTCTTCTGCCGCCAGACCGGCCAGACCATCGGCGCGACCCTGTTCGGCGCGATCGCCAACGGGGTGCTGGCCGCACGGCTCGGCGGCGCCGGGGACCTGGACGCGGTGACGCGGGCGCTGGACTCGGGCGCGCCCGCCGAACATGTGCGCCACGCGGTCGCCGACGCGGTCCACGCCGTCTACCTCGGCGCGGCGGGCGCCGCCGCACTCGCCTTCCTGGTCCTGCTGTTCGTGGCACCGCGGCGCTTTCCGGTCATCAAGAATCCCGGGGACTGAGGAGAGCCGGCCGCTCTGGGCGGCCGGGCCGGAGTGGAACTGTCGGTGAACTCCCGGTGTAAACACGGGTAACACCCCGGGTCATCGAAGTAAGCGCATACCGACCGCTCAGTTTGGTGAAAGCCTCCCGCATACCGGCTACCTGCGAGTAGCGTGCGTGCCTCGCCCACCCCCCAACTCCCTGCGGTCCGCACCGGGCCCGAGCCACGCAAGGAGATCACGGGATGCAAGACGCGTTCTCGTCCCCCGAGCACCAGAGGCGGCACCAGCCGCCGTACGACCCGCTCCACCCACCGCCGCACTCGTCCCCACACCCGTCCCCGCACCCGTTCCCCCACCACACGTCGCCCGCGCACCTCACCTATCCCTGGCAACCGCAGCCCCAGCCACCCGAGCCCGAGAGAAAGCGACAACCGCGTCACCCCGCGCTCGGCCGGCACAGCGACATCCGCGTCCTGCGCGGCGCCTACCGCCGGCAACGGCGGGTCGCGACACTCACCGCGCTCGGCTACTTCACCCTCTTCCTCATCCTGTCGGCGTTCGCGCCGGGGCTGATGGCGAGCGAAGTCTCCGGCGGACTGCCGACCGGACTGCTGCTCGGCCTGCTCCAGGTGCCGGTGACCTGCCTGGCGATCGGGCTGTACGAGTACACCGCGCGCCGGCGAGTCGACCCGATCGCGGACCGGATCCGCCGGCAGACCCAGCTGGACGCGAAGCGGGAGGCGGCCCGATGAGCCAGGTGTCCGAGGTGACCGCCCTGACGAGCATGGTCGGGTTCAGCAGTTCCGCGCGGGCCATGTCACTGGTGGCGTTCACGGCCGTCGCCACGATCACGCTGCTGCTGTGCGTGATGACCGGACCGGACCGCGACGATCTCGACGAGTTCTACACGGGCTACGGCTCCCTGTCGCCGATGCGCAACGGCCTCGCCATCGCCGGGGACTACATCTCCGCCGCGACCGTCCTCGGCACCGGCGGCGTCATCGCCCTCGCCGGGTACGACGGTGTCGTCCTCGCCCTCAGCACCGCCCTGTCGCTGATGCTGCTGATGTTCCTGCTGGCCGAACCACTGCGCAACGCGGGCAGGTTCACCATGGGCGACGCGCTCGCACGACGGATGCCGGGGCGCGCGGTACGCATCACGGCGTGCGCCGCGACCCTCGTCGCCCTGCTGCCGCTGATGCTGGTCCAACTCGCCGGCGCGGGCGACCTGCTGGCCTTCATCCTCGGTTTCTCCAGCGACTCCCTCAAGACCGGCTGCATCATCGGCCTCGGCACACTGATGATCAGCTACGCGGCGATCGGCGGCATGAAGGGCACCGCCCTCATCCAGATCCTGAAGATCGTGATGCTGCTCGGCTCGGGCACCGTGGTCTCCGCCCTCATCCTGCAGCGCTTCGGCTGGGACCCCGGGGCCCTGTTCGACACCGCCGCCCGCAACAGCGGCGTCGGAACCGCCTTCCTGCACTCCGGCCTGCAGTTCGCGGGCGGACCCAGCCCCCGTATCGACATGATCAGTTCGGAGCTGACCGTCGTCCTCGGCGGCGCATGCCTGCCGCACATCACCATGCGCATGTACACCGCGGGCAGCGCCCGTCAGGTCCGCCGCTCGATGTCCTGGGCGGTGCCCTGCGTGGCCGTCTTCGTGCTGGTCATCACGGTCGTCGGGTTCGGGGCCACGGCGCTGATCGGACGGTCCGTGATCGCGGGCGCCGACCCGCAGGGCAACACGGCGTACCTGCTGGGATCCAGGGCCGCGTTCGGACCGGACGTGTCGACGGCCGAGACCCTCCTCTTCACGACCGTGACGACGGCGATCTTCCTCACGCTCCTCGCCTCGGTCGCCGGGATGATCCTCGCCTGCGCCAACTCCCTCGCCCACGACGTGTTCGCCGGGCGGATCCGGGAGCTGTCCCCGCGCCGCGAGATGACCCTCGCCCGGGTCTCCGCGCTCGCGGTCGGCGCACCGGCGATCCTGCTCGCCACCTTCGTCCAGCACCGCAGCCTGCAACCCCTGGTCACGCTGTCGTTCTGCCTGGGCGCCTCGGCCATAGCGCCCGCGCTGGTCTACGGCCTCTTCTGGCGCCGCTACACCCGCACGGGCCTCCTGTGCACCCTCATCGGCGGAACGCTGACCGTCCTGATCCTCATGACCGGCACCAACCTGGTCTCCGGCTCCCCCACTTCGGCCTTCCCCGAGGCCGACTTCAACTGGTTCCCCTTCACCACCACCGGCCTCGTGTCCATTCCCCTGGGCTTCGCCTACGGGTGGCTGGGGACGGTGATCTCCGGGCGCCGCAAGGCGGAGGAACAGCGCAGACAGTACGAGGCGGTGGAGGGGTGGATCCTGGCGGGGGCGGTACGGAGAACGCCGTAAGGGCCGGCGCTACTCCACCGGTGCCCGCCCAGTCAGCGTCATGAGACTCGTACGCACCTGATCCATCTGCGTCCGTACGTCGTCCCACCGCTCCCCGTGCTCACGCAGCACCCGCTCCGTCTCCCGAACGATCCGCTCCTCACGAACACGAGCCTCGGCCACCACCTCAGCAGCCCGCGCCGTCGCGTCCTCCTGCCCGCGCCGAGCGAATTCCTCGGCCTCGGCCAACGCACGCTCGGCCTCGGCCAACGCGGCCTCGGCGCGCACCCCCCGCTCCACGTGGTGCGCGTCGAGCGCGGCCGCCCGCTCCACCGCCGCGCGCTCCGCCTCCTCCCAGCGCTCGGCGCGCTCCTTCTCCTGCTCGGCGAGGAGGCCTTCGGTGCGCTGCCGCACCTCGCGCAGCGCCGCCAGCGCCTCCCCCCGGCCCTCCTTGACCGCGCGACGAGCGGCGATCCGCATCTCGTCGGCCTCGGCGCGGGCGGCGAGGAGACGGTGCCGGGCGCGCTCCTCGGCCTCGCCGCGCAGCTCGTCGGCGTACGCCTGCGCCGCCTCACGCATCCGCCGCCCCTCCGCCTCGGCCTCCTCGACGGCCAGCCGGGCCGCGCTCCGCGCGTTCTCGCGCACCGCCGCGGCCTCCTCCTCGCCTAGCTCGCGAATCCGGCAGGCGCGCTCGCCGAGCGTCTCGTACGTCTGCGGGGCCAGCCGCGCCACGATCTCCCGCAGCCGCCCGGCCTCCGCGTCCATCTCCTTGGCCAGGACGGTCAGCCGGGCGGCCCGTTCCCAGGCGGTGTCGCGGACCCGCGAGAGCGCAGCGAAGTACGCGTCGACCTGCTCGGGACGGTAACCGCGCCCCCGTACGGCCACGAAGCCGTGCGGCGACACCGATGCGCTGCTCATCCCTGGGCCCCTCTCTACTGTGCGACGTACTACACGATTTGGCGCATATCTTGGTGGATCAGGCGTAAGTGTTCATAACGCGACACTCCGCGCATTCGTAGCGGTCAGTCGCGTAAAAAAAGGGTTGGACCCGGTCATACGACCGGGTCCAACCCTTTCGGCTCCCTGACGGACGCTCAGCGCCGCATCACAGCAAGCCGTCCCACATCTGCTCCAGCAGCACCGACCACCAGCTCTCCGGCGAGCCGAGCGCCGCCGGGTCGAGCGAGGCGAGCTGCGCCTGGAAGTCGACGGTCCAGCGGCCCGCCTGCTCCTGGTTGAGCCCGAACCGCAGCCGCCACATCCGGCCGAGCAGAGCCAGACAGCGCGCGAACTCGGGCAGCCCCGTGTTCACGAACTGCGGCGGCACCGAGGCACCGCCCGGACCCGCCTCCACCGGCACGGCCACGATGTTCGCGGTGCCGTACTGGACACAGATCGCCTTGCCGAAGTCACTGCCCATGACGAGGTACGAGCCCGCGTCCGCGGCCGGCTGCACCCCACGCTCCTGCGCCAGCTCGGCGAGCGTCGGCACCGGACGGCCGGGCTGCGCCTGCGCCCAGAAGAACGGGCCCATGTCGACCGGCAGTCCGGCCACCACCAGCGTGTGCGCCACGATGTTCGGCACACCCTGCCGCGACACCGCGGCCTGGTCGAACCGGAACAGACCAGGCCCGAACGCCGCCGCCAGCTCCTGCCCGATCGCCTCCGGCGGGACCGGCGGTGCGGGCTGCACCGGCGGAATCGGCGCCCGCACCGGCGCCGGACGCGCGGGACCGTCCGCCACCTGGTGCAACTCGCCCTGGTGCGCGAGGAGCTGGTGCATACCCTGCTGACGGCTCGCGTGATCCGTGCCGTACGGCGCGATGCTGGTGATCCGCGCCTGCGGCCAGCTCTCCCGGATCATCCGCGCGCAGTACGCGCCCGGCAGCTCGCACGACTCCAACTCCGTGTGCAGCTCCAGGACTTGCTGCGGCGGCACGTTCATCGCGCGCAGCTCGTGCAGGATCTGCCACTCGGGGTGCGGGGTCCCCGGCGCCGAGCGTCGGATCAACTGCTGCTCGGAACCGTCCTGCGCGCGGTAGCGCAGTACGGCCTGATACCCCGGCCCGACGGTCGGCTGACCGGCCTGCGGGTAGCCGTACGCCGGAGGCTGCTGCCCCGGGGGCATGGGCTGACCGGGCACGGGCTGACCGGGCATCGGCTGTCCCGGCATCGGCTGTCCGGGCATGGGTTGTCCCGGCATCGGCTGCGGCGCGCCCGGAGGCATGCCGGGAGCCTGCGGGGGCGGCGGTACACCGGGACCGGCAACCGGAGGACCAGCCGGAGGACCAGCCAGCATGGTGGCGGCGTGATGGACACCGCCCGGGGGCGGGGTGCCCGGCGGCTGCGGTGCACCAGGCGCACCAGGTGCACCGGGCGTACCCGGAGGGTGGGGCGCGCCGGGAGCACCCGCGGGCGGACCCGCCAGCATGGTCGCGGCGTGATGGACACCCCCGGGAGGCGTACCACCCGGAGGCTGCGGAGCGCCGGGCGCGGCAGGCGCACCAGGAACTCCGGGCCCGTTCGGGCCGAGCTGCGAGACGAGCTGCGTCGGTACGTACCCGCCCGCCGGGGTGCCCGGAGCACCGGGCCCGGACGACGGCGGCGGGGGCGGAGGCGGAGGGGCGCTCCCCGGCCTCACACCCGGTACGCCCGGGGCGCTCGGCGGAGGCGGCGCGCTCACGCCACCACCTCGCGCGCCCCTCGGCGGCGCCTGCGCCTTGCTGGTCGCGGCGTCGGCGATGTCACCGGCGTTCGGCGGCAACGGCCGCGGCGGCGCGACGGGAGCCTGCCCCTGCGGGTACCCGTACCCGGGCGCACCGGGCGGGGGCGTGCCCTGCGGACCGCCGGGAGGCGGAGGGGGAGGAGGAGGCGTCCCGGGAGCACCACCGGGCCCCTGCGGGTAGCCGTACGCGGCCGGCGGTCCAGAAGGAGGCGTGCCCTGCGGAACACCAGGAGCCGGAACACCCGGAACCGGCGCACCCGGAGGCGGCGTGCCCGGCGCACCCGGGCCTGCCTGTGGGTAGCCGTACGCCGGCGGGGCCGTGCGGTCGTCGACCGCGGGCGCCTGCGCCGTGCGCGGGAGTTGACTGCCGCCGGACATCAGAGCCGTCTTGGCGTCCGGGGTCACACCGGGCGGCGCACCCGGACCCGCCTTGTCGTCGACGTCGGTCAGCGGCGGCGCGAACACGGTCGCCGGCAGCGGCACGGAACGGTCCTCGCCCCCGTCCCCGGCGGTGTCCGTCCCCGCCCACGGAGTCGCCGAAGCGGGCACGCCCGGCGCCCCCACGGCATCCCGCGGACCCGCGTCCCGCTCGTCACCGGCCGCGGCGGCGGGCCACGGCGGCGGCGCGTCCGAAGGAGAAGAAGGAGAGGGAGGAGAAGAGGGAGAGGGCGCCGTCGAACCACCGGCCGCGGAAGCCCCGTTGGCATGGGAACCCGCGTGGGAACCCGCACCGAGGCCGGCCCCGGTACCCGCACCATTGGCACCGCCGGCCGTCGCACCCGCCCGCCGATCCGGAATGCCCAGCTTGTCCGCCGCCTCCTGCAACCACTCCGGAGGGCTCAGCAAGAATGACGTCTGGTTCAGATCGACCCGGGCCGGAGGCGCCGGGGCCGCTTCCGGGGACGCCTGCGGCACCCCGTACTCCTCCTCGTACCGGCGGATCACCTCACCGACCGGCAGCCCGGGCCAGAGCGTCGCCTCCCCGCTGTCCCGCGCGATGACGAGCCGCTGCGCGCCCCCGTCGGAACGCGGACCGTCGACGCGGTCCTCGGCCCACACCACGAACCCGAGTTCGAACTCCCGCACCCGCACCTCGCGGTGCTGGTACCCGGGCACCTCGCCGTTGATCCACTCTTCCGCGCGCTCCTGCGCCTGCGCGAAGGTCACCATCGGACGTTCACTCCCCCAGGGAAGAGACGGGAACGGCGCGCGCGAAGCCACCGTCCACCATCAGGTTCGCCACCGTCTCCAACTCCGGTGGATTGCCCGCGAGTCGGGACAGGAACTGGTCGAAGTCGGCGCCGCAGGGCAGCAACAGCCGCTGCACACGCTCGGCCGGCGGCCAGGCGTCCTGGTCGCGGGCATCGTCGTACGCGCAGAACCAGACCGACCCGATCGCGTCACCCTTCACCTTGACGGCGAGCAGGCCACCCTGCACGAATCCGACGCACAGATAGTCCTTGGTCAGATGGTCGCGCAGGCACTTGTTGATGTAGACGAGGTCGTTCACGGCGGCTTCCTCGCGCACCGTGAAGAACGGCTGGTCCACCAGCAGACCCAGCTCCGCGTCGAGCGCGGCACCGACCGGCGCGCACCCGCCCGCGGCCTTCAGGAAGGACCGATAGGCACCCGGCAGCCGATAGCCGAGATCCTCCTCGACCCCGAGCACCTGCTGCTCGCTCACCGCGACCGACGACTTCGGCAGCCCGAAGTGCGCGGGCCGCGTGTCCTGCAACGGACGCGTCCCCCGCTTGCCGTGATCGACGGCCGCCGTGGCGATGCCGCCGTGATGCCGCAACAGCGCCTTGACCTCCACGGGGACGAGCTCCAGGCGCCGCGTGCCCCGCACGTGGTGCCAGGTCCAACCATGCGGAGTGGCCACGGGCGGAATCGTGTCCCACAGGTCGTGCCCCGCGGTGGCGAGCGCGGCGTTCGCCGACACGTAGTCCGTCAACCGCAGTTCGTCCACGCCGAAACCCTCCGGGGGTTCGGCGATCTCCGCGGCGGCACGCGCGTACGGCGAGAAGTCGGGGTAGCCGTGCGCGTCGACCCGCACACCCCTGGGGTGGCGAGCGGCCCGGACCGGATCCGGGAAATGCACGACCTGCCCGGCGTAGGCCGCGTTCGGCGGCGCGGCTTGCTGCCCGAGCCGACCTGTCGTCATGGCGGTTGCCCCCTGCGGCGTTCTCAATAGCTTTGTGGATCGCGGATATCGACAGCCTATGCGGTTGGAAGACACCGGTCACCGGGCCTCCGGTTCCGTGACCTGCCGTCACCCCGCCGTGACGGTATGACGAAGCCCGGGCGTGTCGCGCGCCCCAGCTACCGCACCCGCCACGCCATTTGGCAGTCTGTAGCCGCATCGGGGGATGCACGGGAGGGAAGAACGATCATGAACGCGACACATACGGGCACGTCCGGGGACCCACGCGTCGGCTGGAGCAGTACCGACGCGGCCCACGCACCCACCCTCCTGCACCGCCGCGACGGCATACTTCCCACCGTCGCCGCCGCCCTCTCCGTACGCGGCGAAACCCTCACCGGCACCGCCGCCCGCGGCGACCAGCCGCCCGCCCTTCACCCGCTGGTCCAGGACTTCCTCGACACCCTCACCAGCGCGCAACGCGACCGCTTCACCGGCCGCTGCGCCGAGGCGATCCTCATCTCCCGACACCTCGCCACCGTCGACGCCACCCGCAGCAAACGCGCCGCCCGCAAGCCGATGACCAACGGCGAGGCACGCAAAGCCCTCAAACAGGCCAAACTCACCGCACGCCGGATCCGCGAGGACGGCGACCCGCTGCACGGCAGCTTCGCCGCGCCCTGCCGCGCCTGCACGGCGCTCAGCGACCACTTCGGCGTCCGCGTCGTCGACCCGACCGCGACGACCGGCGGCTCCTGAACTCCCCCATCCCCGCACCCGTACGTACGACGGCGCACCCGCCAGCGCGCCGATGTCCCGACCCTCGACGAACGAAGGGCAGATGCACGCCGACCGCTCCTCTACCACACGCTTCCCCGTACCCGTGGACGCCGCGCTGCGCTCCGCGGGGTGGCAACCCGGGCGCTGGGACATAAAGCAGGCCGAGTACTGGGCCGACGCGCTGCGGAGCCACGAGTCGTCCGCGGGACACCGGCACGCCGTGTTCCCCGCGGCGGTGGAGGCGTGGGCGGAATTCGGCGGACTGCGCGTGAAGCCCTCCGGGCCCGGCCGCCAGCTGGCGCTGACCGCGCTCCACTTCGACCCCCTGCACGGCCTCCACATGGCCCGCACCCTCGGCGACCTCGGCCGCGCCCTGGACACCGAGGTCTGCCCCCTCGGCGAGGAGTCCGACTCCCGCGCCCTGCTCGCCATCGACTCCGAGGGCCGCGTCTACGCACTCGACCACACCGGCGACTGGTACCTGGGCCCCGAGATCGACACCGCCCTCAGCACCCTCCTGTCCGGCATCGCCCCCGTCCGCCTGACCGCGTGACCGCCCCGGGGAGGGTTCTTCCGCCGCGGGCCGGTGGGGGCTGGTCGCGCAGTTCCCCGCGCCCCTAAAAGCCTCCAGCTCATCCGGCGTCTGCGGGCGAGGCCGTTCAGCCCGATGCAGGGGGCCGGGGCGCAGCCCCGCCCCTCAGGGGCGCGGGGAACTGCGCGCCAAGCCCCCACCCACCCGCAGCCAACGACCGCGCCCCCCGAAGGGCCTACGCCGGGATCACCGCCGACACCCGGAACCCACCCGAATCCGTCGGCCCGGACACGAACACTCCCCCCAGCGCGGCAACCCGCTCCTTCATACCCACCAGGCCGTTACCACCACTGGGCAGATGCATGGCCGACGCCGACCCCGGCTCCGGCGGACACTCGTTCTCGACCTGCATCGCGATCTCCGCGTCCCGATGAGCGAGCCGAACATGCGTCTTCGCCCCCGCCGCATGCTTGTGCACGTTGGTCAGAGCCTCCTGAACCACCCGGTACGCCGTCTGCTCGACCTCCGCCGCGTACCCCCGGGTGTCACCCTCCACCGAGAGATCCACCACCATCCCCGCAGCCGCCGACTGCCCGACCAACTCGTCCAGCTCGGCAAGACTCGGCCCCTCGGCCCCGTCATCGACCGCCCGCGAGGCCGCGGCCGCGGCCGCCACCCCCACAGCCGCCAACGGCACCGCCCGCACCCGCACGGACGACAACCCGTCCCCCGTACGCAGCACACCCAACATCTCGCGCAACTCCGTCAACGCCTGCCGCCCCATGTCCCCCACCAGCGCGGCGTTCTTCACGGCCTTCTCGGGATCCTTCCGCGCCACGGCCTGCAGCGCCGCCGCGTGCACCACCATCAACGACACCCGGTGCGCCACCACGTCGTGCATCTCCCGCGCGATCCGTGTCCGCTCCTCGTTGCGCGCCCACTCCGCCCGCTCCTCGGCCCGCTCGGCGAGCAGCTGCAACTCCCGCTCCAACGAGTCCGCCCGCTCCCGCAGGCTCTCCATCAGCCGCCGCCGCGCCCCCACGTACAGCCCGAGCAGGACGGGCGGCGCGGTCATCCCGATCGCGGTCGTGATGGAGACGAACGGAACGAACCAGTCCCCCATCGTCACGTCCCCACGCACCATGCCCTGGTGCGCCCGCACGAACGTGACGATCAGCATCCCCGCGAAGGACATCCCCGCGAGCGCCCCGATGATCCGGCGCGGCAGCTCGGACGCGGCGAGCGTGTACAGCCCGACGAGTCCCATCAGGAACCCCATCTGGGCCGGCGTGATGGCGATCGACACCAGCACGACCGCGATCGGCCAGCGCCGCCGCAACAGCAGCACGGAGCCGGCGACCAGCCCGAACCCCACGCCCACCGGAACCGGCAGGCCCGCGTCGCGCGCGAACGGAATCCCCTCGATCGCACACTCCACCGCCGACGCCGACGCGAGGCTCGCGTCCAACACGGCACTACGCCATCTGACCCACCACCACGGCCCGGTACCGGCCGCGGTGTGCTCTTCCCCCGTCGTGGTCATGCCTCCAGCCTACGTTCGCACCCCGCCCCATTTCCGGTGACTTTCACCTCCTGGCCTACACCACACCCCGCAATCGAACAGAAGCGAAACCCACCAATATCCCTCGAACTGCTGATTCACTCACCGTTCGCCCACGGAAGATCACATTCCGCCCGGACGGTATGCCCATGGCACATCCACAGAACAAGTACGCGGATTTCGAGACCTTGCGCGAACGAGCGATCGCGCTGCGCCGGGCGGGACTGAGCCGCCGCCAGATCCGCGACCGCCTCCACGTCGACAACAACGACATCCTCAACCGACTCCTGGAGGGCGAGCCGCCCCCGGAGTGGACCAAGCGCCCGAACGCGAAGGACGACCTCCGCGACAAGGCCCGCGAGCTACGACTCCAGGGCTGGACCTACGACCAGATCCAGGTCGAGCTGGGTTGCTCGAAGAGCTCGATCTCGCTTTGGGTACGGGATCTCCCGAAGCCGGAGCGACGGGATCCGTCGGACCAGGCGAAGCTGGCGTCGCGGAAGCGGTGGGAACACGAGCTGGCAGTACGGGACGAGGAACGGCAGAAGACAAAGGCGGCCGCGGCCGCGGAGATCGGCACCTTGTCCGACCGCGAGCTGTTCCTGGTGGGCGTCGGCATGTACTGGGCCGAGGGCAGCAAAGACAAGCCGTACGACCGTCGCGAGAACGTCACCTTCGTCAACAGCGACCCGGGAATGATCGAGACTTTCCTCCGATGGCTCGACCTGCTCGGAGTTGAGCGCGATCGCGTGCGCTACTGCGTCATGATCCACGAAACCGCCGACGTAGCGGGCGCCGAACAGTATTGGGCCAACCTCGTCGGCGCCGACCGCTCCGCCTTCAACAAGACGACGATCAAGAAGCACAACCCCAAGACCGTCCGCAAAAACGTGGGCGCCTCCTACCGTGGCTGCCTGACCATCAAAGTTCGCCAGAGCGCCGACTTGTACCGTCGCATCGAGGGCTGGTGGTACGGCATAGTGTTGTCCGCACGCGAAGCCGATGAGCCGAATCGGACATAGCGCGCGAACTATCCCGGGTCGTCTAATGGCAGGACAAATGGTTTTGGTCCATTGAATGAGGGTTCGATTCCTTCCCCGGGAGCCCCCATCGAGCGGGCCCTGACAGCACCGTCAGGGCCCGCTCTCATGTCCCCCCTGAAACGCCCCGGTATCCTGCGGATGTCCACACCCCAGCCATCCGAAGCCGAAGGGCATATCCGTGAGCGTCAATCCTCCGGCAGCCGTCGTCGTTCTCGCAGCGGGTGAGGGCACCCGTATGAAGTCGGCCACACCCAAGGTCCTGCACGAACTGTGCGGCCGCTCCCTGGTCGGCCATGTGCTCGCGGCCGCGCGCGCGTTGGAGCCCGAGAACCTGGTCGTCGTGGTGGGCCACGCCCGCGAGAAGGTCACCGCGCACCTCGCCGAGATCGACCCCGGCGTACGGACGGCCGTACAGGCCGAACAGAACGGCACCGGCCACGCCGTACGGATGGGCCTGGAAGAGCTGGGCGGCGTCGTCGACGGCACGGTCGTCGTGGTCTGCGGCGACACCCCGCTGCTCAGCGGTGAGACCCTGCGGCAGCTCGCCGCCACCCACACCTCCGACGGCAACGCCGTCACGGTGCTCACCGCCGAGGTCCCCGACGCCACCGGCTACGGCCGCATCGTGCGGGACGGCGCCAGCGGCGCGGTCACCGCGATCGTCGAGCACAAGGACGCGAACGAGTCGCAGCGCGCGATCCGTGAGATCAACTCCGGGGTCTTCGCCTTCGACGGGCAGCTCCTCGCGGACGCGCTCGGGAAGGTGCGGACGGACAACAGCCAGGGTGAGGAGTACCTGACCGACGTCCTCGGGATCCTGCGCGAGGCCGGGCACCGGGTCGGGGCGGCCGTCGCCGGCGACCACCGCGAGATCGCCGGTATCAACAACCGCGTCCAGCTCGCCGAGGCCCGCCGCATCCTCAACGACCGCCTGCTCACCGAGGCCATGCTCGCCGGAGTGACCGTCGTCGACCCCGCCTCGACCTGGATCGACGTGACCGTCACCTTCGAGCAGGACGCGATCGTCCACCCGGGCACCCAGCTCCAGGGCGCCACACACCTCGCCGAGGGCGCCGAGGTCGGCCCCAACTCCCGCCTCAAGGACACCACGGTGGGCGCGGGGGCCCGCGTCGACAACACCGTCGCCGACAGCGCCGAGGTCGGGCCGCAGGCGAGCGTGGGCCCGTTCGCGTACCTCCGTCCGGGCACGCGCCTCGGTCTGAAGTCCAAGATCGGCACGTACGTGGAGACGAAGAACGCCACGATCGGCGAGGGCACCAAGATCCCGCACCTGTCCTACGTGGGCGACGCGACGATCGGTGAGTACTCGAACATCGGCGCGGCGAGCGTCTTCGTGAACTACGACGGGCAGGAGAAGCACCACACCACCGTGGGCTCCCACTGCCGTACCGGTTCGGACAACATGTTTGTGGCTCCTGTCACGGTCGGGGACGGCGCGTACACCGCGGCGGGCTCCGTGATCACCAAGGACGTACCACCCGGTTCGCTGGCCGTGGCCCGTGGCCAGCAGCGGAATATCGAGGGTTGGGTGGCCCGCAAGCGTCCCGGAAGCGCGGCCGCGAAGGCGGCGGAGGCGGCCTCCCGGGAGCCGGAAGGCGAAGCCTGACCGGAAACAGGTGCGTCCGACACGGCGTACCGTGATAAGTGCACACCCGCATAAATGCGCACCCGTACCCCCAGCTGAGAAGGCTTCTCGCACTCCGGTTGAGAAGACTCCTCACGCCCCAGCTGAGACACCTCTGAGGAGACAGTGCTGTGACCGGGTTCAAGACGACCGGCGAGAAGAAGATGATGTTCTTCTCCGGCCGCGCCCACCCCGAGCTTGCCGAGGAGGTCGCCCATAAGCTGGGTGTCGGGGTTGTCCCGACGAAGGCCTTCGACTTCGCCAACGGTGAGATCTACGTCCGCTACCAGGAGTCCGCGCGCGGCGCCGACTGCTTCCTGATGCAGAGCCACACGGCTCCCATCAACAAGTGGATCATGGAGCAGTTGATCATGATCGACGCTCTGAAGCGGGCCTCCGCGCGGAGCATCACCGTGATCGTGCCCTTCTACGGTTACGCGCGGCAGGACAAGAAGCACCGTGGACGTGAACCGATCTCGGCGCGTCTGATCGCCGATCTGATGAAGACGGCGGGCGCCGACCGGATCCTCACGGTCGACCTGCACACCGACCAGATCCAGGGCTTCTTCGACGGCCCGGTCGACCACCTCTTCGCGCTGCCGATCCTGGCGGACTACGTGGGGGCGAAGGTCGACAAGTCGAAGCTCACCGTCGTCTCCCCGGACGCCGGCCGAGTGCGCGTCGCCGACCGCTGGTGCGACCGCCTGGACGCCCCGCTGGCGATCGTGCACAAGCGCCGCGACAAGGACGTCGCCAACCAGGTCACCGTCCACGAGGTCGTCGGTGACGTGAAGGGCCGCGTCTGTGTCCTCGTCGACGACATGATCGACACCGGTGGCACGATCTGCGCCGCCGCCGACGCCCTCTTCGCGCACGGCGCGGAGGACGTCATCGTCACGGCCACGCACGGTGTGCTCTCCGGCCCGGCGGCCGACCGTCTGAAGAACTCCAAGGTCAGCGAGTTCATCTTCACGGACACCCTGCCGACCCCGGGCGAGCTGGAGCTCGACAAGATCACGGTCCTGTCGATCGCGCCGACGATCGCCAACGCGGTCCGTGAGGTCTTCGAGGACGGCTCGGTGACGAGCCTGTTCGAGGAGCAGTAAAGATCCTTTTGGGTGTGGCCTCCCTGCCGAGTAGACTGCCCAAGTTGCTCGGCGAGGGAGGCCGCACTTTTTTGTGCGGCGGTCCGTTATCGACGCGCTCTTCGTAGCAGGCCGATTGTTTGGCCGGGTGACCACCTTCCCCAGATTTCTACGAGGAGTGCACATGTCCGAGGTCAAGCTCGCCGCCGAGACCCGTACCGAGTTCGGCAAGGGCGCCGCCCGCCGCATCCGCCGTGACAGCAAGGTTCCCGCCGTGGTCTACGGCCACGGTGCCGAGCCCGTCCACATCACGCTGCCGGGCCACGAGCTGCTGCTCGCCCTGCGCACCCCGAACGTCCTGCTCTCCCTGGACATCGAGGGCAAGACCCAGCTGGCGATCCCGAAGGCCGTCCAGCGCGACGCCATCAAGGGCTTCCTCGAGCACGTCGACCTGCTCCTCGTGAAGCGCGGCGAGAAGGTCACCGTCGAGGTCTTCGTGCAGACCGAGGGCGAGCTCGCCCCGGGCAGCTTCCTGCTCGAGCACGTGCTGAACACCCTCACGGTCGAGGCCGAGGCCACCCACATCCCGGAGTCGGTCACCGTCTCCATCGCGGGCCTGGAGGCCGGTGCCTCCATCCACGCCAAGGACATCCCGCTGCCCAAGGGCACCACGCTGGCGATCGACGAGGACGCGGTCGTCCTGCAGGTCCTGTCCGCCCAGGCGGAGGAGCCCACCGAGGGCGAGGCCGCGGGCACCGAGGCCGCCGAAGCCTGATCGGCCTGATTCCCCCGGAATCTTCATCTGTGTCAGCCGCCGCTCCCCTCAGGAGCGGCGGCTGCCGCGTATCAAGGACACATGGGAGACACCGACGTGACGACCGATGCGGGCGCCCCCTGGCTGATCGTGGGCCTCGGCAACCCGGGCCCCGAGTACGCCATGAACCGGCACAACGTGGGCTTCATGGTCGCCGATCTGCTGGCGGAGCGGATCGGCGGCAGGTTCAAGCGGGCCGGCAAGGCACAGGCGCAGGTGATCGAGGGGCGCATCGGCCCGCCGGGCCCGGCGAACCGCCGGGTGATCCTGGCCAAGCCGATGTCGTACATGAACCTGTCCGGCGGCCCGGTGACCGCGCTGCGGGACTTCTACAAGGTGCCGACGGCGAACATCGTCGCGATCCATGACGAGCTGGACATCGACTACGGCGTCCTGCGCCTGAAGTTCGGCGGTGGCGACAACGGCCACAACGGGCTGAAGTCGATGACGAAGGCGATGGGCTCCGACTACCACCGGGTGCGGTTCGGCATCGGGCGGCCTCCGGGGCGGATGCAGGTCGCCGACTTCGTCCTGAAGGACTTCTCCTCGGCGGAGCGCAAGGAACTCGACTACTTCGTGGACCGGGCCTCGGACGCCGTGGAGTGCCTCGTCATCGAGGGGCTGGAGCGGGCGCAGGGCACGTACAACTCCTGAGCGGTTCTCCAGGGCGGTTCCCCGGGGATCTCCGGGGCGGTCGATGTACGCGTACAACTGCCGACTTGTCGCCCGGCGGAACCGACCGGAGTTGACCGGGTGCGCGGCCATGGCCAATGATCCCGGCCATGCCTGCCGTCGCCGCACATCGAGGCTCCCGTCGGAGCGCACATCCGGCGCTGCGGTTCGGGCGGCTCGCGGCGATGGGTACGGTCGCGGCGCTGATCCTGATCGCGGGCGTCTGGGGTTCCTGGGGCACGGCTCAGCACGTGATGCTGAGCAAGGGCCGGGAGCAGGGGACGATGACCGTGACCGAGTGCTCCGGCGATGTCTGTACGGGGACGTACGCGCCGACCTCGACGGGGTCGCGGGCGCGGGCGCACGTCACCATCGACGAGGCGGTCGCGGTGCGCAAGGGCCGGACGTACACGGTGACCGTGAAACCCGGCAGCAGTGATGTCGTCCGTAGTGGTCCAGCGGGCGTTCTCTACGCCTGGGTCCCGCTGGGTGGCGCTCTGTTGCTCGCCTCGGTGGTGGTGGCCGGCGGCCTGCGACTGCGGCGGGCGGCGTGGGTGCTGGCGGGGGCGGGCATCGCGCAGCTGACGGCCACGTTCCTGGTTCTGTGACCTGGTCTGGAAGTGACGGGTGCTTGAACTGACGGGTGCTTGAAATCAGGGGTGCTTGAAACGAGGGGTGCCCCGCGGTCGTACGGACGCGGGGCACCCCTTTGGTGTGAGTCCCGCAGGCCTCAGCCGGTGTTGCGCAGTCCGGCCGCCACACCGTTGACCGTCAGGAGCAGCGCGCGCGAGAGCAGCGGGTCCGGCTCGGCGCCGGCCGCGGCCTCGTCGCGCTGGCGCTTGAGGAGCGCGACCTGGAGGTAGGAGATCGGGTCCAGGTAGGCGTCGCGGATGGAGAAGGTCTGCTGGAGGACCGGGTTGGTGTCCAGGAGCTCCTTGCCGCCGGTGACGCGCAGTACCTCGCGGACGGTCAGCTCGTGTTCGGCCTCGATGGTGGCGAAGACGTGCTTGAGGTCGTCGGGGACGAGGGTGTCGACGTAGTGGCGGGCGATCCGCAGGTCGGTCTTCGCGAGGGTCATCTCGACGTTGGAGAGGAAGTTCTGGAAGAAGTGCCACTGCTCGTGCATCTCGTCGAGCACGGTGTCCCCCTCCTGCCGCAGGCCTGCCTCGCGCAGGGCCTTGAGGCCGGAGCCGACGCCGAACCAGCCGGGCACGATCTGCCGTGACTGGGTCCAGCCGAAGACCCAGGGGATGGCCCTCAGGCCGTCGAGACCGGCGCCGCTGTCGGGGCGGCGGGAGGGCCGCGAGCCGAGGTGCAGGTCGGCGAGCTGGTCGACGGGGGTGGCGGCGAAGAAGTACGCCGGGAGGTCCGGGTCCTCGACGAGTCGTCGGTAGGCGTTGTGGGCGGCGTCCGAGACGACGTCCATGGCCGCGTCCCAGCGGGCCAGCGCCTCGTCGGACTGACGGGGGGCAGTGTGCAGGGCGGAGGCCTGGAGGGTGGCTGCGACCGTCAGTTCCAGGTTCTCGCGGGCGAGCGAGGGCACGAGGTACTTGTCGGAGATGACCTCGCCCTGCTCGGTCACCTTGATCTCGCCCTCCAGCGTGCCCCAGGGCTGCGCGAGGATCGCGTCGTGGGAGGGGCCGCCACCGCGGCCGACGGTGCCGCCGCGGCCGTGGAAGAGACGCAGGCGTACGCCGTAGCGGTGGGCGACGTCGCGCAGGCGGCGCTGGGCACGGTGGATCTCCCACTGGGAGGTCGTGATGCCGCCGAACTTCGAGGAGTCGGAGTAGCCGAGCATGACCTCCTGGACGTCCCCGCGCAGCGCCACGAGGCGGCGGTAGGAGGGGTCGGAGAGCATGTCCTCGAGGATCGTGTCGGCGGCCTTCAGCTCGTCCGTCGTCTCCAGGAGCGGGACGATGCCGATCTTGGCCCAGCCGGCGTGCAGGTCGAGCAGGCCGGCCTCCCGCGCGAGTACGGCCGCGGCGAACACGTCGTCGGCGCCCTGGCACATCGAGATGATGTACGACTCGATGACCTCGGGCCCGAAGATCTCCAGGGCCTTCTTGACCGTCCCGAAGACGCCGAGGGTCTTCTCACCGGCGGCGTCGAGGGGCGCGGGGGTCGGGGCGAGCGGGCGACGGGAGCGGAGTTCCTTGGCGAGGAGCTTGGCGCGGTAGTCGCGGGGCATGTCGACGTAGCGCCAGGATTCCTCGCCGAGGCGGTCGAACAGCTGGCCGAGGGCGTGGTGGTGGGCGTCGGCGTGCTCGCGTACGTCCATGGTGGCGAGCTGGAGGCCGAAGGCGGCCAGGGTGCGGATGGTGCGGTTCATCCGGCCGTCGGCGAACAGCGCGCCGCGGTGCTCGCGCAGCGAGGTCTGGATGAGGGTGAGGTCGCGCAGGAGTTCGCCGGTGCCGAGGTAGTCGCGGCCCTCGTCGTGCGGGGTGCCCGTGGCGAGGCGCTGCTTGGTGTTCTCCAGCTTCTGCCGGATGCAGGTGGCCTTGAGCCGGTAGGGCTCCTCGGCGTTGAGGCGCTTGTAGCGGGGGCTGATCTCGGGGAGGCGCTCCAGGTCGCTCTGGAGGGATTCGAGGAGTTCCTCGGTGGCGCCGGTGTAGCGGATGGAGTTGGAGAGGAAGCCGCGGAGTTCGTCGATGACGTCCAGGGCGTCGTTGATGCCGTGTTCGTGCTGGAGGATCAGGACGTCCCAGGTGACGGCCGGAGTGACGTTCGGGTTGCCGTCGCGGTCGCCGCCGATCCAGGTGCCGAAGGTGAGCGGCCGGGTGTCGTCCGGGAGCCGCACACCGACGCGCTCCAGCTCCGCGGTGAGATCCTCCAGGACGTCGCCCACCGCGCCGGCGTGCAGCTCGTCCAGGTAGTAGATGGCGTTGCGGGCCTCGTCCGCGGGCTCCGGGCGGACCACGCGCAGCTCGTCCGTCTGCCACACCAGGTCGATGTTCTCGGCCAGCCGGGTGTCGTAGCGGCGGCGGTCGGCCTCGATGACGGGGGTCTCGAGGAGTGCGGCGATACGGCGCAGCTTGTTGAGGACCGAACGGCGGGCGGCTTCCGTCGGGTGGGCGGTGAAGACCGGGCGGACATTCAGGTTCTTGACGGTCTGCTTCAGGTGTTCGGGGTCGGCGTCCTTGAGCCGGTCCGCCGTTCGGGCGAGGAGTCCGCCCTCGGCGGCCCGCTTGGCGCGCAGCTCGCGGCCGCGGTGCACCTGCTCGGTGACATTCGCCAGATGGAAGTACGTGGAGAAGGCGCGGACCAGCTTGGCCGCGGTCTCCAGCTCGGTGCCGCGCAGCAGCTCGGCGGCTGCCTCGCCGTCCTCGCGGGTCAGGCGGCGGACCTTCTCGACCAGTTCCAGGAGCTCGGGGCCCTCCTGACGGACGAGGGTCTCACCGAGCAGGTCGCCCAGGCGGCGGATGTCGGCGCGCAGCTCGCTGCTGGTCGTCGTGGTCTGGTCGTCGGCACTGCTCACAGGTGCGGCTCCTTGCAGTGTGGAAGCTCGGCTGAAGAGTGTGGAAGCTCGTCTGAAGCTCGTCAGGGAGGGAACCCGGATGGTGACCGCGCGGCGGGGTGCCGCTTAGGGACGTGGCATCCGGGAAGAAAACAGAACGGACCGCGCTGTCCGACCGAATCCAAGGATAGGTGTCCATGCGGACGCGCAGGCTGTTGGGCTCTTGCCGCCAGGCTGCGCGCTGCCATACTTACGACGCCGTAAGTTACGGATGCGTAGGGCCTCCCGTCAGCTGGCAGGAGGACTCTGAGATCCCGTAACCGGCCACTTCCCCCGCCCTCGAACCCCACAGGGGATGCTCATGCCCACGAGTTCCGACGTGATCGACGACGCCCCGCGGTCGCCCGACGACGCCTCGCTCCCCGCCGCCACGCTGGGTGGTGAGCGGAAGGGGTCACTCGAACAGATCACGCTGCTTCTCTTCATCGCTGTTCCGTTCGTAGCCCTTGTGGCAGCGGTGCCGCTGGCCTGGGGCCGGGGGGTGAGCTGGCTGGACATCGGCCTGCTGGTCTTCTTCTACTACCTGGGTTGCCACGGCGTCACGATCGGCTACCACCGCTATTTCACGCACGGCTCCTTCAAGGCGAAGCGCCCGCTGCGGATCGGGCTGGCGATCGCCGGTTCGATGGCGGTCGAGGGCCCTGTGGTCCGCTGGGTCGCCGACCATCGCAAGCACCACAAGTTCTCCGACGCCGAGGGTGACCCCCACTCGCCGTGGCGCTACGGGGAGACGGTGCCGGCCCTGATGAAGGGCCTGTGGTGGGCGCACATCGGCTGGATGTTCGACGAGGAGCGGACCCCGCAGGAGAAGTACGCGCCGGACCTGATCAAGGACCCGGCGATCCGCGCGATCTCGCGCCAGTTCATCTACTGGACGGTGCTGTCCCTCGCTCTCCCCCCGCTGATCGGTGGTCTGGCGACGATGTCCTGGTGGGGCGCGTTCACCGGCTTCTTCTGGGGTTCGCTCGTCCGGGTGGCGCTGCTGCACCACGTCACCTGGTCGATCAACTCGATCTGTCACGCGGTGGGCAAGCGGCCCTTCAAGTCACGGGACCGCTCGGGCAACGTGTGGTGGCTGGCCGTGCTCTCCTGCGGTGAGTCCTGGCACAACCTGCACCACGCCGACCCGACCTCGGCGCGGCACGGTGTACAGCGCGGCCAGGTCGACTCCTCGGCGCGGATCATCCGCTGGTGCGAGCAGCTCGGCTGGGCGTACGACGTGCGCTGGCCGTCACGCTCGCGTATCGATTCGAAGCGCAACACGGACGGGTCGGCCTCCCGGGGCAAGACGGAAACCGCTGAAGCGGCATGATTGACGGTGTGGCGACCGACTCCAGCAGCACCCCGAGCAGCAGTGAAAAGCCGCGGCGTGCGCGCCGCACCCGCATGACCGGTGCGGAGCGCCGTCAGCAGCTGCTGGAGATCGGTCGCACCCTGTTCGCGGCGAAGGGCTTCGAGGGGACGTCGGTGGAGGAGATCGCGGCGAAGGCCGGCGTCTCCAAACCGGTGGTCTACGAGCACTTCGGCGGCAAGGAGGGGCTGTACGCGGTGGTGGTGGACCGCGAGATGCGCCGTCTGCTGGACATGGTGACCGGCTCCCTCACCGCCGGTCACCCCCGCGAGCTGTGCGAGCAGGCCGCGTTCGCCCTTCTGGACTACATCGAGGAGTACACGGACGGCTTCCGGATCCTGGTCCGCGACTCGCCCATTCCCCAGTCGACGGGTTCCTTCGCGTCGCTGATCTCGGACATCGCCACCCAGGTGGAGGACATCCTGGGCCGCGAGTTCAAGCTGCGCGGCTTCGACCCGAAGCTGGCTCCCCTCTACGCCCAGGCCCTGGTCGGCATGGTCGCTCTGACGGGTCAGTGGTGGCTGGACGTCCGCAAGCCCCGCAAGGCGGAGGTGGCGGCCCATCTGGTGAACCTGGCCTGGCACGGCCTGGACGGTCTGGAGCCGAAGCCGCGTTTGATCGGGCATCGCAAGTCCTAGGTCCTGTCGTCAAATTCCCGTCGTCCGCCCGGAGGGCGGGCCCTGCGGCGTCAGGTGCGTACTCTCGGCGTGCCGGGCACAGGCCCTCGTACTGGATGTACTTGGGTCTGTGCCCGGTGCGGCGAGAGTACGTGCATGGCGTCGCGGGGCAGACGGGAATTTGACGACAGGGCCTAGGGCCCGAGCCGCTCCAGGGAACGGGACCCGGGCTGCTCCACGGATCCGACTGGCTCCAGGAACTCCAGTCGGTTGCCGACGGGGTCCGCGGAGTAGAAGCGGCGATGGCCGGGGAGGTTGTCGTCCCAGGTGACCTCGGCCCGGCGGGCCCGCAGGCGGGCGGCGAACTCCTCGATGCCGGTGACGCGCAGCCCGGGGTGGGCCTTCTTCGCGGGCCGGAAGTCCTTCTCGATCCCCAGGTGCAGCTGCACGGCCCCCGCCCGGAACCAGCAGCCGCCGCGGGCGGCGAGGACGGGCGGTTTGGGGATCTCGGTCATGCCGAGAACCTCGACGTAGTACGCGCGCAGGAAGTCCTCCGAGCCGGGCGGGGCCGCGAGCTGGACGTGGTCGACGGCGGCGAGCATTCGCTCACGCTCCCTTGTGCGCCACGGCGAACAGGCGGCGGAAGGGCAGCACCGTGCCGTACGGGGCCGTCGGATAGGCGTCGCGCAGCAGGTCGCGGTATTCGGTGACGAAGGCGCCGCGGGCCTCCGGGTCGTCGGCGAGGGCCGTCAGCACCGGGCGCAGTCCTGTGCCCTTCACCCAGTCCAGTACCGGATCCTCACCGGTCAGGATCTGCTCGTACGTCGTCTGCCAGACGTCCGTCTCGCAGCCGAGGCGGGCCAGCCGGTCCAGGTAGACCAGCGGTTCGTGGACGGAGTCCTCGTGTCGCAGGACGTCTTCGAGGCGGTCCTTCCAGCGGGCGGAGGCGGCGAGCTCGCGCATCAGGGCGTGCAGGGGCGCGTCGATGTTGTCGGGGACCTGGAAGGCGAAGGTGCCGCCGGGCGCCAGCGCGACGATCCAGTCGCGGAACCGCTCCAGATGCCCGGGCACCCACTGCAGCGCCGCGTTCGACACGATCAGGTCGTACGTCTCCGTAGGCGCCCAGGTCGCCGCGTCCGCGTGGGCGAAGTCGAGGCGTCCGCCGCCGGCCGTGGGGCCCGCGTACGGCTGCGTCCTGGCGAGCATCTCGGGGGAGTTGTCGTACCCGGTGATGCGCGCGGTGGGCCAGCGGTCGGCGAGGAGGACGGTCACGTTGCCGGGGCCGCAGCCGAGGTCGGCGATGCGGGGCGGGGTGCCGGGGAGGTCGGGGACCCGGGCGAGGAGGTCGATGAACGGGCGGGCGCGGTGGCCGGCGTGGCGCAGGTACTGGGCGGGGTCCCAGGTGGGAGTGGTCATGTCCGCTACTTTCCCCTCACATATATCTCGACGTCAAGAGACTTGATATCAAGAGACTTCATGTCGACACAACCACTACACTGATCGTCATGGAGGACGAGGTCGATCGGCTGGTCGCAGCATGGCGCCGGGAGCGCCCTGACCTCGACGTGGAACCGCTCGAGGTACTCAGCCGGGTGAGCAGGCTCGCCCGGCACCTGGACCGCGCCCGACGGCTGGCGTTCTCCGAGCACAGCCTGGAGCCCTGGGAGTTCGACGTGCTGACCGCACTGCGGCGCGCGGGCTCCCCGTACCAGCTCTCCCCCGGCCAGCTGCTCACGCAGACGCTCGTCACCTCCGGCACGATGACCAACCGCATCGACCGGCTGACGAAGAAGGGCCTGGTGGAGCGCCTCCCGGACCCGAGCGACCGCCGGGGCGTACTCGTGCGCCTCACCGACGAGGGACGCGACCGCGCCGACCAGGCGCTCGCCGGACTCCTCGACCAGGAGCGCGCGATCCTGGCCGAACTCAGCAAGGCGCAGCGCGGTGAACTCGCGTCCCTGCTACGCCAGCTGACCGCCCCGTTCGACAACATCCCCGGCTAGGTCGACGGGCCCGACCCCGGCCCGGCGGGCGAGGGCGACCGCGGCGAGCGTCGAGTGGACGCCCAACTTCCCCAGCACGTTCTGCATATGGGTCCGGACGGTGTGCGGGGAGAGGAACAACCTCTCCGCGACGGCCTTCCGCCCCAGCCCCGCGACCATGCACCGCAGCACTTCCCGCTCCCGCGGCGTGAGCGACTCGACCAGCCGCTCGCTCTCGGTGCGGTGCTTGCGCGCGGCGGTCAACTCCCGCAGGACGCCGGTGAGCAGGGCGGGCGGCAGATGCGTCTCGTCGCGCAGCACACCCCGTATGACGGTCAGCAGCCGCGACAGGGAACAGTCCTTGGCGACCCACCCCGAGGCACCGGCCTGCAGTGCGAGGGCGGCGCGGCGCGGATCGTCCTTCTCGGCGAGGACGACGATGCGCACGCTCGGCTGCCCCGAACGGACGCCCGCGACCAGCGAGATGCCGTCGACGAGCCCGTCCTCGTTGCCCTCCTGGACCGGTACGGCAGGACGGGCGCCGGGCAGATTGCCGCCCAGGTCGGCGTCGACGAGCAGCACGTCGAATCTGCGGCCCTCCGCGGACGCCCGCTCCAGGCAGCGCAGCGCGGCCGGGCCGCTGCCGGCGGCGGACACGTCGACGTCGGGCTCGGCTGCCAGGGCGGCGGCGAGAGACTCGGCGAAGATGCGGTGGTCGTCGACGACCAGGACACGGATGCGAACCACTGATACCCCCACTGGTCGGGGGACGGACCGGCGCAGGTACGACACCCGAAGTGATCCCGAGCCCGCTCGAACTCGGAAAACGGGGTGCCGCAGCCGCACGGCCGCCGCCGTGCTGGAACTGCTACCCCCACTTCGGGCGTCGTACCCGACTGTCTCGCCCCCTGATCAGCACCGGCCCCCACCGGCGCTGTTCACAGGGTACGACCGGGGGCGGGCAGCGGAAGGCAATTTGCAGAACTGATTGGCCGGCGCGTTTATGGTGAGCCGTATGTTTCGTATGGAGACAGGAGACGACAAAGACCGGCGTGATCTGCTCCGCCGGCGACTGCGCGACACGAACACACAGGCGTCCCCGATCCTCCGCGCCCTGCGCGGCACCCCTGCCGAACGGGAACTTCCGCTCCACGTCTGGGCCTTGGACGCCGACGGGGCGCTCGCGGGCGGGCTCGTCGGACACACCTGGACGACGTGGCTGCACGTGACATACCTCTGGGTGGACGCGCCACACCGCGGCGCGGGCCTCGGCGGCCGACTCCTCGCCGAGGCCGAGCGCCTCGCCCACGAGGAGCGCGGCTGCCGCAACTCCCGCCTGGAAACCTGGGACTTCCAGGCCCCCGAGTTCTACAAGAAACACGGCTACGAGGTGGTGTGCGTGATCCCCGACTACCCGCCGGGGATCACGGAATACACCCTGACCAAGCCGTTGCCCTGAGGCTTTTAGGGGCGCGGGGAACTGCGCGCCCAGCCCCCCCACGGTCCGCAGAGAACGCACCCGAGCGTCAGCTCAAGCGCCGGGCGCCAGCCGAAGGCACCGCCGGGAAGACCCGAGGAGCCGTATGACCGGCGGAGCCGAACGCCTCGGTCACCGCCTTCGTCACCGTGTCCACATCCGCCGACTCCACCAGCACGATCGCCGAGCCGCCGAAGCCGCCCCCCGTCATCCGCGCCCCCAGCGCCCCCGCGGCGTTGGCCGTGGCGACCACCAGGTCCAGTTCCTCGCAGGAGATCCGCAGGTCGTCCCGGAGCGAGGCGTGCCCGTCCGTGAGGACCGGACCGATGGCCCGGACATCCCCGGCGTCCAGCAGCGCGATGACCTGCTCCACCCGGTGGTCGTCGGAGACGACGTGGCGGACATATCGGCGTACGCGCTCGTCCGAGAGGCGCGCGAGCGCCGCGTCGAGCTCCTCGTACGCGACATCCCGCAGATGCGAGACCCCGAGCTGCCGCGCGCCCTCCTCGCACCCTTCGCGCCGCTCGGCGTACGCCCCGTCGCCCAGCGCGTGCTTCACCCGCGTGTCGACGACCAGCAACTCCAGCCCCTGGGAGGCCAGATCGAAGGGGACCTGCCGGATGGACAGATCGCGGCAGTCGAGGTGCAGGGCGTGCCCCTCGGTGCAGCACGCGGACGCCGTCTGGTCCATGATCCCGCAGGGCACGCCGACGAAGTCGTTCTCGGCGCGCTGGGCGAGCCGGGCCAGTTCGGGCCCGGTGAGGCCGAGTTCGTACAGGTCATTGAGGGCGAGCGCCGTCACGACCTCCAGAGCGGCGGAGGAGGACAGGCCCGCCCCCGTCGGCACGGTCGAGGCGAGGTGCACGTCCGCGCCCGTCACCGCGTGCCCCGCCTCGCGCAGCGCCCACACCACGCCCGCCGGGTACGCGGCCCAGCTGGTGTTGGTCAGCGGCGCCAGCTCGTCGACATGCAGTTCGACGACCGGGCCCTCGATGTCGGCGGAGTGCAGCCGCAGCACCCCGTCCGTGCGCCGCGACACCGCCGCCACCGCTGTGTGCGGCAGGGCGAGCGGCATCACGAACCCCTCGTTGAAGTCCGTGTACTCGCCGATCAGGTTGACCCGCCCCGGCGCAGCCCAGACGCCTTCCGGTGCGGTCCCATACAGCTCCTCGAACCCCTCGCGAACGCCCACCGAATTACCTACCGCTCCTTGTTCTGAGCGAACGCCCACGCGTCCGCGACGATCCCCGCGAGATCCGCGCGGGACGGGTTCCAGCCGAGCCGCTCGCGCGCGGTCGCCGCCGAGGCGACGAGCACGGCCGGGTCCCCGGCCCGGCGGGGGGCCATGACCTCGGGGATCGGGTGCCCCGTGACCTGGCGGACGGTCTCGATGACCTCGCGGACGGAGAAGCCGTTGCCGTTGCCGAGATTGCAGATGAGGTGCTCACCGGCGGTGGCCGCCTCGACGGCGAGCAGGTGCGCCTCCGCCAGGTCCGCCACGTGGATGTAGTCGCGGACGCAGGTGCCGTCCGGCGTCGGGTAGTCGTCGCCGAAGACGGAGATCGCCTCCCGCCGCCCCTGCGCGACCTGGAGGACGAGCGGGATGAGGTGCGACTCGGGGTCGTGGCGCTCGCCCTGCGCCCCGTACGCGCCGGCCACGTTGAAGTAGCGCAGCGACACCGCGCCCAGTCCGTGGGCCGCCGCCTCGCCGGTGATCATGTGGTCGACGGCGAGCTTGGAGGCGCCGTAGGGGTTGGTGGGCCTCGTCGGCGCGGACTCGACGATCGGGGTCTGCTCCGGCTCGCCGTACGTGGCGGCCGTGGAGGAGAAGACCAGCTTGCGCACGCCCGCCTCGCGCATCGCCGCGAGCAGCGCCATGGTGCCGCCGACGTTGTTGTCCCAGTACTTCTCGGGCTTTACGACGGACTCGCCGACCTGCGAGAACGCGGCGAAGTGCAGCACGGCGTCGTACGAGGCGTCCAGCCACTTACCAGCGTCGCGGATGTCGCCCTCGATGAAGGAAGCCCCTGCCGGGACACCCTCGCGGAAGCCCGTCGACAGGTTGTCGAGGACCGTCACCTCGTGACCGGCCTCGATCAGATGCTGCGCGACCACGCTGCCGACATAGCCCGCGCCACCCGTGACCAGGTACTTCCCACTCATGAACTCGCTACCTCTCGCAGTCGCTGGGCCGCGGCTTCCGGCGGCACGTCGTTGATGAACACGCTCATGCCGGACTCGGAACCCGCGAGGAACTTCAGCTTGCCGGAAGTGCGGCGAATGGTGAAAAGCTCGAGGTGAAGCGCGAAGTCGTCCCTGTTCACACCCTCGAACTCGGCCAGCGCGCCGAACGGCGCCTGGTGCCAGGCGGCGATGTACGGCGTCGGAGGCTCCCCTTCACCGAAGATCCGGTCGAAGCGCCTCAAGAGTTCCAGATAGACCTGGGGGAACTCTGTGCGCGTCTCCTCGTCGAGCCCGAGCAGGTCGGGCACCCGCCGCTTGGGGTAGAGGTGGACCTCGTAGGGCCAGTGCGCGGCGTACGGCACGAAGGCGACCCACCGCTCGGTCTCCAGGACGATCCGGTCGCCCTCGGCGAGTTCACGTGCGACGACGTCGTCGAAGAGGTTCTGGCCGCCGGTGGCCTCCTTGTGCGCGGCCAGCGAGCGCAGCATCAGGGCCGTACGCGGGGTGGTGAACGGGTAGCCGTAGATCTGCCCGTGCGGATGGCCGAGGGTGACGCCGATCTCCTCGCCGCGGTTCTCGAAACAGAAGACCTGTTCGACGGAGGGGAGGTGGGACAGCTCCGCCGTGCGGTCCGTCCACGCCTCCAGGACGAGCCCCGCCTGCTCCTCGGTGAGGTCGGCGAAGGACAAGTCGTGGTCGGAGGTGAAGCAGACGACCTCGCAGCGCCCGGAGTCGCCGGCGAGCGAGGGGAAACGATTCTCGAAGACGACGACGTCGTACGAGGAGTCCGGGATCTCGCTCAGCCGGTCGCCCTGCGAGGGGCACAGGGGGCACTCGTTCGCCGGGGGGTGATACGTGCGTCCCTGACGGTGCGAGGCGATCGCGACCGAGTCGCCGAGCAACGGGTCGCGGCGCACCTGGGAGCTGGTGACGGTGGGCTCCAGGGGGCGGCGGTCCACCGCGTCGCGCACCTTGTCGTCGCGTGAGTCGTAGTAGATCAGCTCACGACCGTCGGCGAGCCGGGTCGAGGTCTTCTTCACCGCTGGACTCCTCATCCACACCACACCCAACCATCAAACAGAACCGAACACAACAAACCACAAAGCAACAGGAACGTCAATGCCTGCGGGGGTTTGGGGGGTGTCTGTGAAGCTTGGGCAGCGTCATGCGACTCATGGGGCATGGATACGGGCATGCATGCCCCCACATACCTCGCCGCAGGGCTCCGGCTCCCCACGAACGGGCTCGACTACACGATCCTCGGCATCTACTTCGTCGTCGTGCTCGGCATCGGTTTCGCCGCCAAGGCCTCGGTCAAGACCAGCCTCGACTTCTTCCTCTCCGGGCGTTCACTGCCCGCCTGGATCACCGGCCTCGCGTTCATCTCCGCCAACCTCGGCGCGACCGAGATCCTGGGGATGGCCGCGAACAGCGCGCAGTACGGCGTCTACACCGTGCACTGGTACTGGATCGGCGCCATCCCCGCCATGGTGTTCCTGGGCCTGGTGATGATGCCCTTCTACTACGGCTCGAAGGTCCGCTCGGTCCCGGAGTTCCTGCTTCTGCGCTTCGACAAAGCGGCACACCTGCTGAGTTCGATCCTGTTCGCCTGCGCGGCGATCCTGATCGCGGGCGTCAACCTCTACTCACTGGCGATCGTGGTCGAGGCGCTGCTCGGCTGGCCCCAGTGGGTGGCGATCGTGATCGCGGGGTTCTTCGTACTGGCGTACATCACGCTCGGCGGCCTGTCCTCGGCGATCTACAACGAGGTGCTGCAGTTCTTCGTGATCCTCGCGGCCCTGATCCCGATCGCCGCGCTCGGCCTGAAGCGGGTCGGCGGCTGGGACGGTCTGACCCACTCGCTCGACAAGACGCACGGCAGTGACTTCACCACGGCCTGGGGCGGTACGGGCATCGGCCATGCGAACCCGCTGGGCGCGAACTGGCTGACCATCGTCCTCGGCCTCGGCTTCGTCCTCTCCTTCGGCTACTGGACGACGAACTTCGCGGAGGTGCAGCGCGCGCTCTCGGCGAAGAACCTGTCGGCGGCCCAGCGCACCCCGCTCATCGCGGCGTTCCCCAAGATCTTCATCGTCTTCCTGGTGATGATCCCGGGCCTGGTGGCGGCCGTCCTGGTCCCCAGGATCGGCACGAGCGGCTCGAACCTGCAGTACAACGACGCGGTCCCGTACCTGATGCAGGAGCTACTGCCGAACGGCGTCCTGGGCATCGCGGTGACGGGGCTCCTGGCGGCCTTCATGGCGGGCATGGCGGCCAACGTCTCGTCGTTCAACACGGTGTTCACGTCGGACATCTGGCGGAGGTACGTCGTGACCGACCGGGAAGACTCCTACTACGTCCGCTTCGGCCGCCTGATCACGGTGATCGGCGTCCTGGCGTCGATCGGCACGGCCTTCCTGGCCTCGTCCTTCTCCAACATCATGAGCTACCTCCAGGCGCTCTTCTCCTTCTTCAACGTGCCGATGTTCGTGGCCTTCATCGTCGGCATGTTCTGGAAGCGCGCGTCGGCGAAGTCGGGTTTCTGGGGCCTCCTGGCAGGTACGACGGCGGCGATGATCAACTACTTCGTCATCTACAAGCAGGGGATCATCGCCATCCCCTCCGACCAGGGAGCCAACTTCGTCTCGGCGATCGCGGGCTTCGTGGCCGGCGCGGTGGTGATGGTCGCGGTCTCCCTCTTCACGGCCCCCAAACCGGCGGAGGACCTCCAGGGCCTGGTCTACGGCACCGTCTCCCCCGGCATGGCCGAGCCGCCGGCCGTGGGCGACGACGCGTGGTACCGCAGGCCGGCGCTGCTGGGCTGGGGCGCGCTGATCCTGGCGGCGGTCTGTTACATCCCGTTCTCGTTCTGACGCAGGAGGCCTGAGCAACCATGTCCGACCACTATTCGGACCGCGATGTCCAGCGCGAGGTCACGGAGCTGGAGCATCAGTCCGCGACCGCGACCCGCCTCTTCGACATCCGCACCATCATCGGCGGCCTGTTCGTCGTCTACGGCGTCATCGTCACCCTGGCGGGCCTGACCGCCTCCGACGCCGAACTCGCCAAGGCCCAAGGCGTCAACATCAACCTCTGGACCGGCCTCGGCATGCTCGCCCTGGGCGTGTTCTTCCTGCTGTGGCTGTGGCTACGGCCGCTGGCACCGCCGGTGCCGATGCCGGAGGAGGAGCCTCCGTCGGAGTAGCCGGTGTCGGGCGGGGCTGGAGTGCGCCGGGGGACTCCGGCCCCGTACGGCTACGCGGGCCCTTCGGGGATGACCCCCAGCACCCTCACCCACCTCCTCGACGGCATACGCTCCGGAGCCCTCTCCACGCCCCCGGCGTAGCGGGTGGTACTGGCTCTCCCGGGGAACGGCAGAGTCTGGTTCGGCGTCACCGGTCGCACACAGAGTGATCCGTGTCAGCACAGCGGGCCGGTCCAGCGGGACCGGGTCCGCTCAGCAGAGCCAGGAGCACTCATGAACCACCCCGCCCTCGCCGCCCGCACCGCCCTCGTCACCGGAGCCGCCAGCGGCATGGGCGCGGCCACCGCCCGCCTGCTCGCCGCGGGCGGCGCCCGTGTCGCCCTGCTCGCCCGGCGCACCGACCGGCTGGACGCACTGGCCGCCGAACTCACCGCCGCCGGCGGCCAGGCCCTCGCCGTCAAGGCCGACGTCACCGACCAGGTCTCCGTCGACGCCGCCGCCAAGGCCGTCCACGATGCCTACGGACGGGTCGACCTGGTGGTCAACAACGCCGGTGTGATGCTGCCCAACCCCCTCGACGACGGCCGGATCGACGAGTGGACCCGCATGATCGACACCAACCTCACCGGCGCCCTGCGCGTCATCCGCGCCTTCACGCCCGACCTCACCGCGGCCGCCGCCGAGGGCCACACCGCCGACCTGGTCAACATCTCCTCCATCGCCTCCCACGTCGTCTTCCCCGACTACGCCGTGTACGGGGCCACCAAGGCCGCCCTCACCCAGCTGTCCGCGGCGCTGCGCACCGAGCTGGGCCCGCGCGACGTCCGGGTCAGCACGATCGAGCCGGGCCTGACCGACACCGAGCTCGGTGAGCACATCGACAACCCGGTACTGCGCGAGCAGCTCGGCGGGCTGTTCACCGTGGTCCCCGCCCTCACCGCCGAGGACATCGCCGACCTCGTCGCGTACACCGTCAGCCGTCCCCGGCACGTCAACCTGCGCCAGTCGATCGTCCTGCCGACCCGCCAGGCCTGACATCTCCCGGGGTGGTGTGCTGCCTGGCACCAGCAGGGCCAGGCAGCACACCACCCCGGTCGGCCACAATCGCCGTATGAGCACCGCGACCAGCCTGAGCGACTTCCTCCGCACCCGCCGCGCGGGCCTGCACCCGCAGGATGTGGCCCTGCCCGACTTCGGCGGCACGCGCCGGGTCGCGGGCCTGCGCCGCGAGGAGGTCGCCGAACTGGCCGGGGTGAGCGTCGACTACTACACCCGGATGGAACAGGGCCGCGTGCCCAACCCCTCGGACACCGTGCTCGACGCCCTCGCCCGCGCGCTGCGGCTGACCGAGGACGAGACCCGGCACCTGCATCATCTGGCCCGACCGCGCCGCCACACCGCCCGTCCGGCGCGCCCGCACCGGCCCCGCGAGCAGCGCGTGCGGCCCATGCTCCAGCGGCTGCTGGACGAGCTGACGGACGTGCCGGCCATGGTGATGGGCCGGAACATGGACATCCTGGCCTGGAACCCGGCAGCGAGTGCCCTCTTCGGCGACTACTCCGCCATGGACCCGGCCGAGCGCAACATCGCCCGGATCACCTTCCTCGACCCGGCGTCCAGGGAGCTGTACACCGACTGGACCGCCTGCGCCCGCGAGAACGTGGCCTACCTCCACCTGCTGGCAGGACGGAACCACCCCGGCGACCCGCGACTGGCCCAGCTGATCGGGGAGCTGTCGATGCGCAGCGAGGACTTCCGCCGCTGGTGGGCGGAGCACCCGGTGCAGGACAGGACCTCGGGCATCAAGGGGTTCCACCACCCGGTGGTCGGCGACCTGGAACTGACCTACGAGACCCTGCGCGCGGCCGACGACCCCGACCAGGCCCTGATCACGTACGCGGCCGAGCCGGACACCGCATCCCACGACGCCCTCCACATGCTGCTCGCCTGGACCGCCCCCACGGCCACCGGCGCTCATCGGTCGGCCGACTGACGAGCGGCCACGGCCGTCCGGTCGCCCGGGTTTCGAACCGCGCGGAGAATGAGTAGTCGGCGAGGTGGCGATGATGCCGACATGGCGACTGCGGGACTTCCGCGACGACGATCTGGACCGTGCCATCCAGATCTGGGACCAGGACCGGCAGACGGACGACTCCCCTCCGGTGTTCCCCGTCTCCGAGGTCATGGCCGTGGCCCGGGCCGGCGGCCCCGCGGTGGTCGCGGTGGTCGGCGACGACCTGGTGGGCATGGCGGTGGCGCAGGCCCAGGGTGAGCGGGCCTGGATCACGCTGGTGGCGCTCGCTGGGAACTGGCGCAGCCGGGGCATCGGCAGCGCCCTGATCGCCGAGCTGGAGCGGCGCCTTCGCACGCAGGGGATCCGTCGGATCGGTGCGCTGCTCGCCCCCGGGGCCACCGGAACCGCGGCGCTGGAGAACTCCGGCTACCGGGCCCGGGACGGACTGGTCTTCTACGAGAAGGTCGAGCACCTCGGCGCGAGCGACGCGGGTCTGCTCGCGGAGCTGGGCGGGCGGGTGCAGCCGGGCGGGCTCTGGGCCGCCCTCGCGGGGATGGAGCGGGAGAAGGAGACCATCGAGCGGCGGATCGTGCTGCCGCTGGCCGAACCCGCACTGGCCGACCGGTACGGGGTGGCGCCGCCGAAGGCGGTCATCCTCTTCGGGCCGCCGGGCACCGGCAAGACCAGCTTCGCGAGAGCCGTCGCCTCCCGGCTGGAGTGGCCGTTCGTGGAGCTCTTCCCGTCCCGGCTCGCCGCGGACTCCGCCGGGGGCCTGGCCGCCTCGCTGCGGGACACGTTCCACGAGTTGGCGGGGCTGGAGACGGTGCTCCTGTTCATCGACGAGGTCGAGGAGATCGCCGGCGTCCGCTCCGGTGTGGCCGTCGACCCCGGCCACGGCGTCACCAACGAACTGCTCAAGCTGATCCCCGGCTTCCGCGACCACGACGACCGGCTGCTGATCTGCGCCACCAACTCCGTCCGCTCCCTCGATCCGGCGTTCCTGCGCCCCGGCCGGTTCGACTACGTCATCCCGGTCGGTCCCCCCGACGCGGCGGCCCGGGAAGCGATCTGGCGGCGCTACCTGGGCCGGGCCGCCGACGGGGTCGGGCTGCACCGGTTGGTGGAGGCCAGCGAGATGTTCACCCCCGCCGACATCGAGTTCGCCGCCCGCAAGGGCGCCCAGGCCGCCTTCGAACGCGAGATCACCGACCGTCAGGGCACCCCGGCCGACACCGAGGACTACCTCGCCGCCATCGCCGACACCCGTCCCTCGCTCACCGAACAGGCGCTCACCGAGTTCAGAGAGGACATCGAGCACCACATACGCATGTGATGCCGGGTTCTCCCGAGCGCGATCGGCGCCCGTGACGTCGTCGTCGGTCTCAGCCGGCGTCCTCCGCCGCGCCGCCGGGAGACGTCGGCACCGGCCCCGCCCGGTCCAGCAGCCCCGTCCGCGCGGCCAGGGCGGCCGCCTCCAGCCGCGACCCCACCCCCAGCTTCATCAGCACCCGCTGGACATGGGTCCTGGCGGTCGACGGGGCTATCCCCATACCGGCCGCGATGAGCCTCGTGTCCTCCCCGTCCGCGACCCTCACCAGGACCTCCACCTCGCGTGGGGTGAGCATCTGCAGGAGCCGCTCGCCCTCGTCGTCCGGTTGGGCGGCGGGGTTCAGCAGCTCGCTGAAGGCGCCCTGGAGCAGGGCGGGAGCGACCGCCGCCTCACCCGCCCTCGCCTTCATGATGGCGCGCTCGACTCCCTCTATCCGCTCGTCGTGGCGTACGTAGCCCGACGCGCCCGCGGCGAACGCGGCGGCGATGCCGCGCGGGTTCGGGACCGGACCCAGAACCAGGACCGCCACCTGCGGACGCTCCCGTTTGATCCTGATCACCGGGTCGAAGATTCCCGGCTCGGCGGGTGTCGCCGTGCCGATCAGGCACACCTCCGGTGCCCTGGTGATCACCAGCTCCGCCGCTCCCGCGGCGGGCGCCGCCGCGGCGAGCACCCGGTGCCCCCGCAGTTTCAACGCCGAGGCCAACGCCTCGGCGAGCAGTCGGTGGTCGTCGACCACCATGAGCCGCACTCCCATCGAGCAACCCCCCAGTCCCCCCAAGCATCCCCACTGGTTCCCCGTGGATTAGGAGCCCCCCGGCTCTCCATCCCCCGGAAGCTACACGCTTGTTCGACGTTGCGCTTCCCCTACTGGTGAGAAGTGCCCCGGAATATCGAAATTCCTCGCATTCGGGAGTGATGAGGGGTAAGCGAACGGCCCCGTCCCTGAGCTGGGACGGGGCCATGGTCAAAAGAAGTTGACCTACTGCGTGCCGAACGCGATCGCCAGGTACTCCTTCTCGGAGGTGCTGTACGGCTTGTGGGCGTAGACCGCGGACATGTACAGGTGACCCTCGCTGTAAAGGATCTCGGCGTAGTCCGGGAGCATGCTCGTCTCCGCGTCGCGGACCGCCTGGGTCGCCGGGTTCTCCAGGAGCTTGGTCTCCTTGAAGGAGGTGCCGTCGATGCTCACGATCTGACCGCCCTTGTCGTAGGGCGGACGCTTGTACGCGAGGAGGTTGCCGCCGTCCATGCGCAGCGGGGAGATGTCGTAGCCGTCGCCCGCGTCCGCGCGCTGGCCGGTCTGCTTGCCGGTGCCCAGGTCGAAGGCGACGATCTCGTTGATCCGGCCGGACTGGCCGCCGTCGTGCTGCTCGGTCGGGATGTAGAGCCTGTCGTTGCCGACCACCAGTTTCGCGCAGCTCTCGATCCTGGTGATGCCGTCGCACTTGGCGGCGTAGGTCTTGCCCGGCGCGGAGATCCTGGTGCGCAACTGGCCGGTCTTGTTGTCGATGGAGAAGAAGTCCGAGATGCCGCTGCCGTCACCGGCGGAGTCGCCGACGTCGGCGGCGACCACCAGCGGGTTGGTCGACACGACGCTCGCGTACTCGATGCCGGGCGACATCTTGTACTCCGAGATCACCTTCCCGGACGTCGGGTCGATGGTCTGGATGTGCAACTGCCGCGTACTGCCGTACTCGCCGCACTTGCGGACCGCGACCAGCTTGTCGCCGCCGCCGTACCCGGCGTCGTAGCAGCTGTCCGTGGGCTTGGGTGCCCACAGCGCCTTGCCGGTGGAGATGTCGAACGCGGCGCCACCGTTGGTGCTGCCCACGGCGACGGTGTTCGCGCTGGTGGTGACGTTGTTGAGGCTGATCTTCTGGTCACCGGACTTGACCGACTTCGTCCACAGCAGCTTGCCCGCGGCGAGGTCGAGGGCGGAGACCTCGCTGCAGCCGTGGGAAGGCTTCGCCTTGGTCGGCATGGCGGGCTCGTAGACGATCGCGGTCCGGCCGGAGTCGGTGGTGTGGCGGCTGGCCGTGCACACCGGGCCGGGGAGTTTGATCGTCCAGACCTTGGCGCCGGAGTCGGGGTCGTAGCCGTTGATCTCGGCGTCGCCGCTCTTGGCGTACACCTTGTCGGTGAGCCAGGAGCCGACGGTGGACACGCTGCTCTCGGCGGGCACGGCGGGCGCGGGGACCTGGAAGAGGACCTTGGAACCGGTGTTGGCGGGGACCTTCTCCTTGCCGGTGGAACCGGTGGTCTTGTCGCCGCCCGAGCCGCCCTTGCCTCCGGTGCCGCCGCTCGTACCGGAGGAGTTGTTCTTGCTGTCGTCCTTGCCGGAGCTCGCGTACCAGACCCCGCCGCCGATGATCAGCGCGACGGCCGCGACGGCCGCCACGATGATGACCACCTGGCTGTTCGGCTTCCGGCCGCCGCCCTGGGGAACCTGGGGCTGCATCGGGTAGGTCGGCGGCTGCTGCGGATAGCCGTAGCCGTACGGGGGTCCCGGGGGCTGGGCGGGCTGCTGGCCGGGGTAGCCGTAGCCCGACTGGGCCGGGGGCCCCGGCGGGGGTGCCTGCTGCGGGTAGCCGTAACCGGGACCCTGCGGAGGCTGCGGGGCGCCGAACCCACCGGGCGGCGGAGCCTGCGGCGCACCGAACCCGCCCGGCGGAGGGTCCTGGGGGGCTCCGAAGCCACCCGGCGGAGGATCCTGGGGCGCACCGAACCCACCCGGCGGAGGGTCCTGCGGCGCGCCGAAGCCACCCTGTGGGGGCTGGTTCGGCGGTGGTGGGGGCGGCGGCTGGCTCATGACGTGTCTACCTCGGATGCGGATGCGTTGGGGACGGAGATGCGGGAGACGAAGAAGGTGGCGAACGGGGCGAAGGTGGCGTGAGCGTGCGTCACTTGCCGTAGGCCAGCATCAACTTCTCCTTCGACTGGTCGTTGCCCGTCAGCCGGGTGGTGGAGAGGTAGAAGCGCCCGTCCACGTAGTCGACCGCCTTCGAGAAGAAGCCGTTCTCGACCGACGCCGTGCCCTGCGGGTTCTGCAGCAGCTTGGTGGGCTGGTGACTGCTTCCGGTCGTGGGGATCGACACGATCTGCCCACCGGCGTCGTACGACGGCTCGACGTACGCGATCAACCGCGTGCCGTCCATCTTCAGGGGCAGCATCGACTCGGCGGCCGGGGACTTGACGCGCCACTTCTCCTTGCCGGTCGACAGGTCGAAGGCGACGATCTCGTTGGCGCCGCTCTTCGCCTCGGTCGGCAGATAGAGCGTGTTCGCGTCGGCGGCGGTGCCGAAACAGCCCGTCAGGTCGCGGTCGAGGATGGCGAAACCGCACTCGGGCCTGAAGGCGTCGCTGCTCTTGAGCTGCGAACGGACGGCACCGTTGTCCTTGAACGTGGTGACGTTGACCTTCTTCTGGTCCTTGTTGGTCATGTAGATGACGACGGGGTCGACGGAGTACGTGCGCTCGACCGTCCAGCCCTTGGGGATCTTCGTGGTCCACTTGGCCTTGCCGGTGGCCGGGTCCAGCTGCTGCACCTCGTCGTGCTCGGTGTCGGTGGCGGCACCGCAGGAGGCGACGGACAGCAGCTTGGCGCCGCCCGCGAACGCGGCCGGGTAGCAGGCCTGGCCGTAGTTCGTCTTGTCCCAGAGCTTCTTGCCGCTGGTGATGTCGTACGCCGTGCCGGACTGCGAGCGACCGACCATCAGCGTCTTGCCGGTGACCGACAGTTCGATGGTGAGCGTGCTGTCGAAGAGCGCTCCGTCGGCGACCTTGCCGCTCCAGCCCTTGGCACCGGTGCCGAGGTCTATCTGCTGGAGCTGGTTGCACTTGGCGTTGTCGCCGGCACCGCTCTTGTACGCCACGACGACCTTGTCGTCGGACGTCTGCTGCGGGGTGACCGCGCAGATCGGCTGCGGGAACGTGATCGGGTCCCAAGTGGGCTTGCCGTCCCCGACGTTGTACGCGAACACCTGCTTGTACGCGGCCTTCACCGCCGCCTTGTCGGTGATCCACAGGCCGGGGGCGTCGGCGCCGGAACCGGGCGCGTCGGGCGCCTGCTTGTACCAGAGCACCTTCGCCTCACCGGCCTGGCGGCCCGCGTTGAGGTCCTCCGGGTCCCCGCCACCGTCGCCGCTGCCGTCACCGGGGTTGACCGGATCGGCGGAGGAGGAGGCCTTCCCGCCCTTGCTGTCCTGGGCGACCGGCTTCTTGCCGTCGTCGCCGCCCCCGCCACTGACGGCCCAGACCGTCCCGCCGACGACGAGCAGCGCGGCCACGGCCGCGCCGACGACCATGGCCGGTCGGCCCTTGAAGGGGCTCTTGGAACCACCGGGAGGAGGCGGAGGGGTGCCCGGGCCGCCGGGGCCGCCGGGATACTGCGCCTGGCCCGGATAGCCGTACCCGGACCCGTATCCGGGCTGCTGACCGTATGCGGGCTGCTGACCGTACGGGCCGGGCTGCGCGTACGGACCGGGCTGGGCGTACGGACCGGGCTGGGCGTACGGCCCCGGCTGCTGCGGCGGCTGCGCGTACGGGCCCGCCGGCTGCTGCGGCGGCTGTGCGTACGGGCCGGGCTGGGCGTAGGGCCCGGGCTGCTGCGGATATCCGTAACCGGGCGCCGGCGGACCGGCGGGCGGAGGGGGCGTGCCCTGGGGCGTGTTGGGGGGTGCGCCGAACCCTCCCTGCGCCGGTGCCGCCGGTGGAACCGGTGGCGTCGACGGCGTCGGTGGCTGGTCCTGCGGTGCTCCGAAGCCACCCTGCGGCGGCTCACTCGGCGGCTGACTCATCAGCGCGTTCCCCCTAGTTCACTGATGTGGCGCCCCACCGGCGGCGCGGTCGGCGGCGCCGATTTCGCGCCACACCGGTGGTTCTCAGACTGTTCTCAGACGGACCTTTCTATCACTCTGGAGACCTCGAACCAGGGGCCGGTACTCCCCCTGTTCCCAAGGGAGGACCGGCCCGTGATGCCCTCGTTATGCGCCTTCACGCCCCCTTCACGGGACGCGCGCGCCGCCTGCCAGGGGCTTACGCGTCCTCCGCGAGCTCCAGCCAGCGCAGCTCCAGTTCCTCGCGCTCACCGGTCAACTGACGCAGTTCGGCGTCGAGTTTGGCGACCTTCTCGAAGTCGGTCGCGTTGTCGGCGATTTGGGTGTGGAGCTTGCTCTCCTTCTCGGAGATCTTGTCGAGCTGACGCTCGATCTTCTGCAGCTCCTTCTTCGCGGCGCGGGCGTCGGCGGCGGAGGCGGCCCTGGCGGACGGCGCGGGCGCGGCGGCGAGCACGGCGGCCGCGGCGACCTCCTCCATGCGCTTGCGCCGCTCCAGGTACTCGTCGATCCCGCGCGGCAGCATCCGCAGGGTGCCGTCGCCGAGGAGCGCGAACACGTTGTCCGTCGTGCGCTCGATGAAGAACCGGTCGTGGGAGATCACGATCATCGAGCCGGGCCAGCCGTCGAGCAGGTCCTCCAGCTGGGTCAGCGTCTCGATGTCGAGGTCGTTGGTGGGCTCGTCGAGGAAGAGGACGTTGGGCTCGTCCATGAGCAGCCGCAGCAGCTGAAGCCGCCGCCGCTCACCACCGCTGAGGTCCCCGACGGGCGTCCACTGCTTCTCCTTGTTGAAACCGAACGTCTCACAGAGCTGCCCCGCGGTCAGCTCGCGCCCCGTGCCCAGGTCGACCCGGTCGCGGACGGCCTGCACGGCCTGCAGCACCCGCCAGGTCGGGTCGAGCTCGGCGACCTCCTGCGACAGATAGGCGAGCTTGACGGTCTTGCCGGTGCTGATCCGCCCGGCGACGGGCTGCGTCTCCCCCTCGCTGCGGGCGGCCTCGGCCATGGCGCGCAGAAGGGAGGTCTTGCCGGCTCCGTTCACACCCACGAGCCCGACCCGGTCGCCGGGCCCGAGCTGCCAGGTGAGGTGCTTGAGCAGGACCTTCGGGCCCGCCTGCACCGTCACGTCCTCGAGATCGAAGACCGTCTTGCCCAGGCGCGAGCTGGCGAACTTCATCAGTTCGCTCTTGTCGCGGGGCGGCGGCACGTCCGCGATCAGCTCGTTGGCGGCCTCGACGCGGAAGCGCGGCTTGGAGGTACGGGCGGGGGCGCCGCGCCGCAGCCAGGCCAGCTCCTTGCGCACCAGGTTCTGCCGCTTGACCTCCTCGGTGGCGGCGATGCGCTCACGCTCCGCGCGCGCGAAGACGTAGTCGGAGTACCCGCCCTCGTACTCGTACACCGCACCCTTCTGCACGTCCCACATACGGGTGCAGACCTGGTCGAGGAACCACCGGTCGTGGGTCACGCACACCAGCGCCGACCGCCGCTCCCGCAGGTGCTGGGCGAGCCAGGCGATGCCCTCCACGTCCAGGTGGTTGGTGGGCTCGTCGAGGATGATCAGGTCCTGCTCCTCGATGAGCAGCTTGGCGAGCGCGATACGGCGGCGCTCACCGCCGGAGAGCGGGCCGATCACCGTGTCGAGCCCCTGCGGGAACCCCGGCAGGTCAAGGCCGCCGAACAGTCCCGTCAGGACGTCCCTGATCTTGGCGTTGCCCGCCCACTCGTGGTCGGCGAGGTCCCGGATGACCTCGTGCCGGACGGTGGCGGTGGGATCGAGGGAATCGTGCTGGGTCAGCACTCCCAGATGCAGCCCGCCGGAGTGCGTGACACGGCCGGTGTCGGCCTCCTCCAGCTTGGCGAGCATGCGGATGAGGGTGGTCTTGCCGTCGCCGTTCCGCCCGACCACACCGATCCGGTCGCCCTCGCTGACGCCGAGGGAGACTCCGTCGAGCAGGGCACGGGTGCCGTACACCTTGCTGACGGACTCGACATTGACCAGGTTGACGGCCATTTCTCTCCTGAACAAGGGGGACGATCGACCCTCAAGGGTAGTCCGGCTCCCTCACCTCCCGAGCCACACGGGTGGGTGCTTCGGCTGCGGGTGGCTCCCTCGGCTGCGGGTGGTGGGGGCCTGGGGCGCAGCCCCGGCCCCCAGGGGCGCGGGGAACTGCGCGACCAGCCCCCACCGGCCCGCAGACAACGCACCGCCCCGCATATTGCAGACAACGCACCGCCCCGCAAATTTACGTGGCCGCGGCCGCAGGCCGACCGCGTCCCGCCCGCTCCACCAGCAGCCACCCCACGAGCGTCATCGCCACGGCGACCGGAGCCGTCACCCGGACCGCGATCAGTACCGCCGTACGCCCTTCCAGCAACCCGCCGAACCCGACCATGGAAAGCCCCAGCACCCCGAAGAGGCACAGGGTCACGCCGAGCGCGGCGGCCGGCCGCGCACCCGCGGGCGACACCCCCGACTCCCCCAGGACCACGGCAGAGGGCTGTTCGAACCTCCGGAACACGGTGACGAGCAGGGCCGTCACCACACCGGCCACCACCACCCGCACCGGCACCTGGGCCCACCACACCCCCGTCGCGGGCTCCGGCAGCCGTACGCCGAGGGCCAGCAGCGCCCCGTACACACCGAGCATCGCGGTGAGGTGCCACAGGAAGGCGGTCATGGACACGCCGTTGGCCGCGACGACCGCACGCCACACCCGTGGCCGGCGCAGCCACCGCTGCACGGGGCCCCGCAGCGACTCCACCCCGCCGACCAGCCACAGCCCGTGGCACAGCAGCGCGAAGGTGGGCGGCGCCATGTTGGAGATCTTCTCGCCGGGCATCCCCACCATGGACAGCGGATACGGCCCGTACGCCACCAGCAGCACCGCCCCGGCGAGCCCGGCGCCCGCGAGGAGGTAGGGGCGTCGCAGCTTCCCGTCCGCGCGCAGGAATCCGAGCTGGTGGACGGCGAGCCAGACGAAGGCGAAGTTCAGGAACTCGACGTACGGCACCCCGAACCCGAACCGCAGCACGTCCACGAGCCCGGCCGCGGCGACGAGCCCGCCGAACGCGCCCCACCCGTACCGCTCGTGCAGCCGTAGCAGCGGCGGGGTGAAGGCCACCATCGCCAGATAGATCCCTATGAACCACAGCGGCTGGGCGACGAGTCGCAGCGACACGTCCAGCAACCCGCCCTGCCTGCCCGCGAGTTGCAGAGCGAGCGCGAGCGCTCCCCACACGCCGATGAACACCACGGTCGGCCGCAGCAGCCGCTGCAACCGGGCGCGCAGGAACACGGAGTAGGGAGCCCCTCCTCCGTTCTCCCCGTGCTCCCCGTGCTCCCCGGCCTTGCGTCGCAGCGAGCGGTACGACAGCGCGTGCGAGAAGCCGCCGACGAAGAAGAAGACGGGCATGACCTGGAGGGCCCAGGTGAGCAGTTGGAGGCGGGGCTCCACGGCGAGCAGGTTCCCGACCTCGGCCCGTCCGTCGCCGCGCACCGACACGGCGGCCATCAGCCAGTGCCCGAGCACCACCGTGCCGAGCGAGGCGACCCGCAGCAGGTCGACGTACTTGTCGCGCGAGGCGGGTGTGGCCGCGGCGAGGGCGTGAGCGCTTGATGCCATACGAGTACGGTCGCGCCGTCCGCCGCCACGGCGTCAGCGCGCCCGTACTCAATTCGCCTCTGAGTACCGCTGCCCGTGACGTGCTTCTCAGTACCGGGTGCCCGTGACGTGTCCGTGCGGGTCAGACGACCGTCGCGCCGGGGGCGGGGCCGTCGGTGATCCGTACCGTCCGGCAGGTGCCGGAGGCGCGCAGCGTGTCGGCGACCGCCCGTGCGGACGCGGCGTCCGCCGCGAGGAAGGCCGTGGTCGGCCCCGAGCCGGAGACCAGGGCCGCGAGCGCACCGGCGTTCCGCCCGGCGGCGAGCGTGTCGGCGAGGGTCGGGAAGAGGGAGAGGGCGGCGGGCTGGAGGTCGTTGGAGACGGCGCGGGCGAGGGCCCCGGCGTCCCCCTTGGCCAGCGCGTCGAGCAGCTCCTGCGAGGCGACCGGCTCCGGGATCCGCACGCCCTCGTTCATCCGGTCGAACTCCCGGAAGACCGCCGGGGTCGACAGCCCGCGCTCGGCGATCGCGAAGACCCAGTGGAAGGTCCCGCCGACCTCCAGCGTCCGCAGCTGCTCGCCCCGTCCGACACCCAGCGCCGCCCCGCCCACCAGGCTGAACGGCACGTCACTGCCCAACTCGGCGCAGATGTCGAGGAGTTCCTCGCGGGAGGCGTTCGTCCCCCACAGGGCGTCGCAGGCGAGCAGCGCGCCGGCGCCGTCGGCGCTGCCGCCCGCCATGCCGCCCGCGACGGGGATGTCCTTGGCGATGTGGAGGTGGACCCCCGGTTCGACGCCGTACCGGCGGGCGAGTTCGAGGGCCGCGCGGGCCGCCAGGTTCGTGGCGTCGAGGGGGACCTGGTCGGCGTCCGGGCCCTCGCAGGTGATCCGCAGCTCGTCCGCCGGCGTCACGGTGACCTCGTCGTACAGCCCTACGGCGAGGAAGACGTTGGCCAGGTCGTGGAAGCCGTCGGGGCGGGCGGCGCCGACGGCGAGCTGGACGTTGACCTTGGCGGGGACACGTACGGTCACGACGTCCGTGCCCGTGCCCCTGCCCGTGCCCGTGTGCGTCGTGGGCTCGGTCTTCGACTCCGTCACGGCTGAGCGCTCTCCTTGTTCTCGGCCTTGCTCTCGGCGTTCTCAGCCTTGCCCTCGGCCTTGTTCTCGGCCTTGTTCTCGGCGATACGGGCGAACTCCTCCACCGTCAGCGACTCCCCGCGGGCCTGCGGTGAGACCCCGGCGGCGACGAGCGCGACCTCGGCGGCGGCCGCGGAACCGGCCCACCCGGCGAGGGCGGCGCGCAGCGTCTTGCGCCGCTGGGCGAAGGCGGCGTCGACGACCGCGAAGACCTCGCGCTTGGAAGCCGTGGTCCTGATGGGCTCGGCGCGCCTGACGAGCGACACGAGGCCGCTGTCGACGTTCGGCGCGGGCCAGAAGACGTTCCGTCCGATGGAGCCGGCCCGCTTCACGTCGGCGTACCAGTTGGCCTTGACGCTCGGCACGCCGTACACCTTCGAGCCGGGGTCGGCGGCGAGCCGGTCGGCGACCTCGGCCTGCACCATCACCAGCGTGCGCTCGATGGTCGGGAAGGTGTCGAGCATGTGCAGCAGCACGGGGACGGCGACGTTGTACGGGAGGTTCGCGACGAGGGCGGTGGGGGCGGGGCCGGGGAGCTCGTTCACGTGCATGGCGTCGGAGTGCACGAGTGCGAAGCGGTCGGCGCGGGCCGGCGTACGGGCGGCGATGGTCGCCGGGAGCGCCCCCGCGAGTACGTCGTCGATCTCCACGGCGACGACCCGGTCGGCCGCGTCCAGCAGCGCGAGGGTCAGCGAGCCGAGGCCGGGGCCGACCTCGACGACCACGTCGTCGGCCCGCACGCCGGCGGTGCGCACGATGCGGCGCACGGTGTTGGCGTCGATCACGAAGTTCTGGCCGCGCTGCTTGGTGGGCCGCACACCGAGGGCACCCGCGAGCTCGCGGACGTCGGCGGGGCCCAGGAGGGCGTCGGGGGTGGGGCTGTTCACGCCCCAAGCGTACGGGTGCGACGGCACGAGCCGTTTTCCCAGACCCCGGGTGCGTTGTTCGACTGCGGGTGAGTGGGGGCTGATCGCGCAGTTCCCCGCGCCCCTGAAGGGGCGCTGCGCGCCCGTCAGTCGTGGAGGTGGGCTCCGCAGTGGGGCCACGGGCTCGTGCCCCGGCGGACGTACAGCTTCTTCGCCCGGCGGGTCTGCTCCGCGGCCGGCGCGTCCTGGGGCCGCCCGGACCCCCCGAGCGTGTGCCAGGTGTGGGTGTCGAACTGGTACAGGCCGCCGTAGGTGCCCGAGGGGTCCACGGCGCCGGGGTGGCCGCCGGACTCGCACGCCGCGAGCCCGGACCAGTTCAGATGGTCCGCATCCTGCGTGGAATCGGGCCGCGGCTTCGTACCGACCCGCACCACCTGTCCGCGCGGCTCCCGGACCACCTCGTCCCCGACCCTCCGCGGCTTCTGCCTGACCCCGTTGACGGTCCGCAGCAGGTAGGTGACCCGCCGGGTCCCGGGCTCCCCGGCCCGGTCGACGACCTCGGTGCCGTGGAACAGCGAGGGGTCGTTCGTCCGTGTCGTCCGGAAGGGGATCGCCTCCTCGCGGACCTCCCGGGTGCCGGTGATCCGCATCACGCTGACCGTCTGTCCGTCACGGGGGAAGCTCCCTGACGGGACGGACGTCGTGTCCTCGCCGTGGAGGGTGATCCCGGCCTCCTCGACGGCCTCGCCGACGGTCGCCGCGTTCGTCCGGATCGTCCGTGCCCGCCCGTCCGCCATGATCGTCACCGTCCGCTCGGTGCGGACGTCGAGCGCGAGGCCCTGACGGCCGATGCGCTGGGAGCGCGAGGTCGACAGGTACGCCCCCTCGGCGCGCACCCCGAGCTGCTGGAGCGCCCCGTCCACCGTGTGCGCCGTCGTCCACACCTCGTGCGGCTGCCCGTCGAGGGTGAGCCGCACGGGCCGCCCGTAGTGGACCGCGATCTCGTCACCACTGGTCAGCTCGGTGCCGGGGGCGGGCGCGACGACGTCGTGCTCGCCGACGCGCACGCCCTCCTCGGCGAGCAGTTCGGTCACGTCGTCGGCGAAGGTGTGCAGCGTGCGCGCCTTCCCGTCGACACTGAGCTCGATGGCCTTGTCGCTGGCGACGAAGGCGGAGGCGCCGCCGGCGAGGAAGGCGACGACCAGCGCCTGGGGCAGCAGCCGCAGCGGGTCGGGACGCTCGGCGGTGCGCCGACGCCGGGCCGCGCGCCGGGCAGCGGCCCGCCCGCCGGACCGGGGCCCCTCCGCCGAATCCCCGAGCGCCTGCGTCTTGGTCTGCGTCTGCGTCTGCGTCTGCACCAACGTCTGCGTCTGCCGGGGCAGTATCGGCTCGGTCGGCGCCTCGGACATCGCCAGTGCCTCGTAGGCGGGCCGGTAGGTGTCCACGTAGCCGCCCGGGCCTCCGGCACCGTACGGCGGCTGCCCACCAGTTCCTCGGTCCTCGAACGACGTTCCAGTCAGGCCAAACGTCTCGTACTGCGAGTTGCTCACGACGACACGCTCCAGGGGGTCCGGTGGAGTAAAGAGGGCGCCCGGAGGGCTCGTTCAGGGTGGTGGTGGGAGACGGGCGGGCGACCAGAACCTAGCGGAGCGGCCGTCACTCTCCCAAGCAACGCGGCTACGCTGTGTCGCGACACTGCCCTGAGGTGTGACCCCGAAAAATGGCCGGAAGCGTTATCCCTCAGTAGCCGAAGGCCCGCGCCGTGTTCGCCGAGAGCGCCGTCGCCAGCGTGTCCTCGTCGATGCCCCGCACGGCCGCCATGGCGCGCACCGTGACCGGAATGAGATAGGGCGCGTTAGGCCGTCCGCGGTACGGGGCGGGGGTCAGGAAGGGCGCGTCGGTCTCGACGAGGACGAGCTCCAGAGGGGCCACGGCCAGCGCGTCGCGCAGTGGCTGGGCGTTCTTGAAGGTCATGTTTCCGGCGAAGGACATGTAGTACCCGGCCTGGGCGCAGATTTCGGCCATCACCGCGTCGCCGGAGTAGCAGTGGAAGACGGTCCGCTCGGGCGCGCCCTCCTCCTTCAGGACGCGCAGCACGTCGGCGTGCGCGTCCCGGTCGTGAATGACCAGGGCTTTTCCGTGCCGCTTGGCGATCTCTATGTGGGCGCGGAAGGAGCGCTCCTGGGCGGCCTTGCCTTCGGGGCCCGTACGGAAGTAGTCGAGCCCGGTCTCGCCGACGCCCTTGACCTGGGGCAGGGCGGCGAGGCGGTCGATCTCGGCGAGGGCCTCGTCCAGGGCGCCGTCGCCGCCGGGCTGCCGTGCGCCCTGGCGGGACCAGCCGTCGGGGTCGCCGTGCACGATACGGGGCGCCTCGTTGGGGTGCAGGGCGACGGTGGCGTGGACGGCCTCGTACGCGGCGGCGGTCTCGGCCGCCCAGCGGGAGCCCTTCAGGTCGCAGCCGACCTGGACGACCGTGGTCACGCCGACCGAGGCGGCCTTGGCGAGGCCTTCCTCGACGGTGCCGGACTGCATGTCGAGGTGGGTGTGCGAGTCGGCGACGGGGACGCGCAGCGGCTCGGGGAGCGGTGGCGCTTCGGTCTTGTCGGAGGGCATGCCCCGATCCTACGAAAGGGGCATGCCGGACCGGACCTCACCCGGGCGAGGTCACCGCGCTCCCGCGATCAGCCCGCCTTGCGGTGGTGGAAGGGGTGCAGCAGGTCGGAGAGGTGCCAGTGGTGGGGTTCCCCGGGCACGGCCGGCTGGTCGACGGCCTCGTCGTGGGCCTGCTCGGGGTGGACCGGCACCGGTCCGTGCGTGTGCTGGTGCATGGAGTTCTGGACGGAGGACACCTGTCCGGCGCGCATGATGCGCACCACGTGTCCGTCGCAGTTCTGGCAGGAGGGCCGGCTCAGCGGCGACGGCACGACATGGCCGTCCGCCACGTACATCACGAACTCGCCACCCTCGGCGTCGCGGTGGTGCTCTATCTCGAACGACTGCTCCCAGCCGTGCCCGCATCGCATGCATGCGAAGGAATACGACTCGTTGACGACGGCGGTCGCCGCGCTGCGGTTGCCGGTCTGCCCTGCGATCTCACTCATGCCAGCTCCTGCTGTTCCGCTGGACAAGCGCCCCCGGTCGGCGGGGGCGAGGGACGGGTACGTCCCTTCAACCAGTGGACGCTTCTCCGGGCGGGAACGCATCAGGCCTGTCGACTATTGGAGTCGTTTTGGCCTTTCCTTGTCGGAATGCCTCGGAGACACGGCCTGAGCTTTGCTTTCCGTGCGGGCCCTTTGCTCTTCTATGGGGCGCTGTGCGCCGCGTTCTTTGCCGCGACCACCGCGTCGAAGACGTCGCGCTTGGGAATTCCGGCCTCGGCCGCGACCGCCGCGATGGCCTCCTTGCGGCGCTCTCCCGCCTCCTCCCGCACCCGCACCCTGCGCACCAGTTCGCCCGCGTCCAGTTCCTCGGCGCCCTTCTCCGGCGCGCCCTCGACCACCACCGTGATCTCCCCGCGTACGCCCTCGGCGGCCCAGGCCGCCAACTCGCCCAGCGGTCCGCGCTTGACCTCCTCGTACGTCTTGGTCAGCTCGCGGCAGACGGCGGCCCGCCGTCCGTCCCCGAAGACCTCGGCCATCGCGGCGAGGGTGTCGTCGAGGCGGTGCGGGGCCTCGAAGTAGACCATCGTGCGGCGCTCGCCCTCGACCTCCCGCAGCCGGGACAGCCGCTCGCCCGCCTTCCTCGGCAGGAACCCCTCGAAGCAGAACCGGTCGACGGGCAGCCCGGACAGCGCGAGCGCGGTGAGCACGGCGGACGGGCCGGGTACGGCGGTGACCTTGATGTCCTTCTCGACGGCCGCGGCGACCAGCCGGTACCCGGGGTCGGAGACGGACGGCATTCCGGCGTCGGTCACCAGCAGCACACGCGCCCCGCCGACCAGCGCCTCGACGAGTTCGGGCGTGCGGGCGGCCTCGTTCCCCTCGAAGTACGACACCACGCGCCCGGTGGTCTGCACGCCCAGCGCCTGGGTCAGCCGGCGCAGCCTGCGGGTGTCCTCGGCGGCGACGACGTCCGCGCCCGCCAGCTCCTGGGCGAGCCGGGGCGGGGCGTCGGCCACGTCGCCGATGGGGGTGCCGGCCAAAACAAGGGTTCCTGTCACGGTTCCATCCTCGCAGGGGCATTCGGCGGCAGCCGCATCCACCCATTAGGCCCGTGCACGGGACTCCCACAGACCTGTTCCCTACGATGGCGCGGTGACCAGTACCGCGTCCTCCACGGACACCCGGCAGGGCCAGGCAGCCGAAGAACGGCGGCCGTCGTGGCAGCAGCGGCTGCGCCGCTTCGGATACAACGCGCCACCCAGAAGCGATGTGCGTGATCGGCTCGTGCCGCCGTACGCCGAGCCCAGTCCCCGGATCTGGGCTGCGTTCGGGCTGCGCCACGAGGTCGCGGAGCGCATCACGCGCTGGTCGGGCTGGGGCGGCCCGCTGCTCGTGACCCTGATGGCGGGGCTGATGCGGTTCTGGAACCTGGGCAGCCCGAAGGCGGTGATATTCGACGAGACGTACTACGCCAAGGACGCCTGGGCGCTGATCCACCGCGGGTACGAGGTCAACTGGGACAAGAACGCCAATGACCTGATCCTGCAGAACAACGGGCACGTCGGCATCCCCTCGGACGCCGCCTATGTGGTGCATCCCCCGGTCGGCAAGTACGTCATCGGGCTCGGCGAATGGATGTTCGGCTTCAACCCGTTCGGCTGGCGTTTCATGACGGCGCTGCTCGGCACGCTGTCGGTGTTGCTGCTGTGCCGGATCGGGCGCCGGATGTTCCGCTCGACGTTCCTGGGCTGTCTCGCGGGCGCGCTGATGGCGGTGGACGGGCTGCACTTCGTGATGAGCCGCACCTCGCTGCTCGACGGTGTGCTGATGTTCTTCGTACTGGCGGCCTTCGGCTGCCTGATCGTGGACCGCGACCGGTCGCGCGCCCGACTGGCGGCCGCCCTGCCCACGGACCCGGACGGCCTCGTACGCCCCGACGCGCACATCGCCGAGTCCACCCGCCTCGGCTGGCGCCCCTGGCGCTGGACGGCCGGTCTGATGCTGGGCCTGGCCCTCGGCACGAAGTGGAGCGGCCTGTACGTCCTCTTCGCGTTCTGCCTGATGGCGGTCCTGTGGGACGTCGGCGCACGCCGGGTCGCGGGCGCCCGTCACCCGTATGCGGCGGCCCTCAAGCACGACACGGGCATCACGTTCCTCGCGACGGTCCCCGTGGCGATCGCCACGTACTTCATCTCCTGGACCGGCTGGATCCTCTCCCCCACCAACGGCAAGGGCGGCTACTTCCGCAACTGGGCCGCGACCGACGGCAAGGGCGGCAGCTGGACCTTCCTGCCCGACTGGCTGCGCAGCCTGTGGCACTACGAGCACGAGGTGTACGAGTTCCACGTCGGCCTCTCGTCCCCGCACACCTACCAGTCGAACCCGTGGAGCTGGATCGTCCTGGGCCGCCCGGTCTCGTACTTCTACGAGTCCCCGCTGCCCGGCAAGGACGGCTGCCCGGCGGACGCGGGCGACAAGTGCGCCCGCGAGGTCCTGGCCCTGGGCACGCCCCTCCTGTGGTGGGCCGCCTGCTTCGCGATCGTCTACGTCCTGTGGCGCTGGGCGTTCCGCCGCGACTGGCGGGCGGGCGCGATCGCCTGCGGCATCGCGGCCGGCTACCTCCCCTGGTTCATGTACCAGGAGCGCACGATCTTCTTCTTCTACGCCATCATCTTCGTCCCGTTCCTGTGCCTGGCGGTCGCCATGATGATCGGCGCGATCCTCGGCCCACCCGGCTCCACGGAACGCCGCCGCGTCATCGGCGCGGCGAGCGCGGGCGTCCTGGTCCTCCTGATCGCCTGGAACTTCATCTACTTCTGGCCCCTGTACACGGGCACCGCGATCCCCATAGACCAGTGGCGCTCCCGGATGTGGCTGGACACCT
>NZ_JAGXJM010000417.1:0-253 GCF_019091445.1 Streptomyces sp. GbtcB7 | reverse complement strand
CCACCCGTCGCGCTCCCGCAGGTTGGCCACGGCGGAGCCGATCAGGGCGAGCGCGGCGGCGACGCCGCATCCGATCACCGCCGCCAGTGCGGGGGCGTCGCGGTCCATCGCGATCGCCGTGGTCCAGACGACCGTCCCGGCCGCGAAGAGGATCGTCGGGATCGCCACGCGACGGGCCAGGGCGTGGGCGTCCTCCTTCACCCGGCCGTCGGCCTTCAGCCCGACGAAGTACAGACCGTGCAGGAAGAAGAGC
>NZ_JAGXJM010000416.1:0-253 GCF_019091445.1 Streptomyces sp. GbtcB7 | reverse complement strand
CACCGAAGTGCGACGAGCCCTCACCGACCCCTTCGCCTGCCATACCATCGAGTCGTACGGAATCTCCGAGGCGTCATCGGCGGCCGCCGCGACACCCGCAGACCGCCCCGGCAAGCCGGCCTCGGTCGGACAGCCGATCTGGGGCACCGCCGTCCTGATCGCCGACGACGACGGAAAGCCCTGCCCGACGGGCGAGCGGGGGGAGATCCTTGCCCGGGGCGTCGGGGTCATGACGGGCTACCACAACCTTCCC
>NZ_JAGXJM010000415.1:0-254 GCF_019091445.1 Streptomyces sp. GbtcB7 | reverse complement strand
GATGAGACGGTGCCGCGTTAGTTCTCCGCGATCCGATCGGCGACCGTGGCGGTCATCGGAGTCAGCGCTCCGTTGAGAACAGCCTGCGCGATCATCCAGAAGACAGCGACCAGGGTGATGGTGGGAGAAAACCGGAGCCCGACAAGGGCCACGGCGCCGATGATCGCGCCGTAGAGCATCCACGGGGCGCGGCGGCCCAGTCGGGAACGGGTGCGGTCCGAGAACACGCCCACGAGCGGCTGAATCAGCATCGT
>NZ_JAGXJM010000414.1:0-254 GCF_019091445.1 Streptomyces sp. GbtcB7 | reverse complement strand
GGCAGATGGTGGAGCGACATGAGGACCACCTCATCGCTCAGGCCGAGCACGCTGTCACAACAGGCTCTGCAGCAATCGAACGGGCGCACGGGACCCTCCGCGACCTCGAACGCCTCGAAGCCGACCTGCGGAACGGCGCGCACCCGAACCGCGATATCGCGGACCGGTTCGAGACGCTCCGTCGCCGTGCCGAGCGCGAGCTGCGTGCCGTCGCCGCATCGGAACGCACGGCGGCGTCCATCGGCACCCGACTG
>NZ_JAGXJM010000413.1:0-254 GCF_019091445.1 Streptomyces sp. GbtcB7 | reverse complement strand
ATAATGATAAATTAGTATTGTTACTAAAATATTCATTCCACTCAAAATGTATGTAATTATGTATCTTTATAAATAAATTCATGAGATTGTCGGATTAATTAGTTTCGTAGTTAGCTTCTACATGATTTTCTCCTCATATCAATCATACTCTCAATTATGCATATTGACATGGCCAAAAGTGCCAAAACCAATTCAGGCAACTTTCTCCCTTATCCCCACAAAGATGCTTCCGGATTATCTTCACTTTTGTTTTC
>NZ_JAGXJM010000412.1:0-254 GCF_019091445.1 Streptomyces sp. GbtcB7 | reverse complement strand
TTTGCTGAAGTGTTCCCTCCTAGAACTTCAAGATGGTCCCATTGTGATGGTTTAAGGTTCAAGTAAGTGAAGTGGAAGTTCAAATTGTTCTGAGTCTTCTGACTCAACTTGGGTAGGATGTGCACCTTAAAAAAATAAATGATATTATGCACAAATTTAAAATTAAAATCACTACAGTTCTTGTAATTGTTTTACAGATTACAGCTATTAAAATGAATATAGTGAAATATATAACAATACATTGGTAGAGAGTA
>NZ_JAGXJM010000411.1:0-254 GCF_019091445.1 Streptomyces sp. GbtcB7 | reverse complement strand
GGAGGAAAAGCCCTGCCAGGGGGCGGGGATGGGGTGCTGGTCCCCGCCGCGCGCTATGTGGTGGAAGCCCCCGTTGACCCCCCCGATGGGGTGGGGGAGCGTCTGTCCGTTGACGTACTTGGCGACGGACTTGCCCGCTCCGTCGCCGCAGATGAGCAGGTTGTTGGTGGCGCACTGCTCGCACTCCTTGGACTCGGTGAAGTACACGTCGTGCCTGGTGTAGGGGCGGCCGAGGCACTGGGTGGTGGTACCCG
>NZ_JAGXJM010000410.1:0-254 GCF_019091445.1 Streptomyces sp. GbtcB7 | reverse complement strand
CGCAGACGAGAGAATACGCAACAATCGGACGATTGCGGCATCGGATCGGAGTAAAGTATTCTGATGTGAAAGGTTTAAAAGAGAGTGGCCGTATTCAAGAGTTTTTTTTTAAACTTTTTATTAAAGCGATAATACAATATACTTTTCACTACAACTGACTTACGGGTTTTCTTAATTAACAGCTGTGGAAAGGTATAATTACTTTTTATGATTCATTATTTTTTACCGGAAAAAACCAAATGCAATTTACGAAT
>NZ_JAGXJM010000409.1:0-254 GCF_019091445.1 Streptomyces sp. GbtcB7 | reverse complement strand
CCCCGGTCGGGACGTGACCTGGCCGCGTTCTGGGGACGTCGCATCCGTCGGCTGCTACCCGCATCCTTCCTGGTACTCGGAACCACTTTCGTGCTCGTCCTCCTGCTCGCGCCGGCGACGGTTCGGACGCAGACCGCTGAAGAGATCGCTGCATCTGCGCTCTACGTGCAGAACTGGTTCCTCGCGGGCGAGGCGGTTGATTACCTCGCAGCGGACAATGCGGCATCCCCGGTCCAGCACTTCTGGTCGCTGTC
>NZ_JAGXJM010000408.1:0-254 GCF_019091445.1 Streptomyces sp. GbtcB7 | reverse complement strand
CTGTCGATCCCTTTAGTCATAAATAATTAGTGGAAGTCTAAGGCTACTCTCAAATTCTGGTTGCATTACTGCTTTGCCCAAAGGATGGCATAAATTTATGAGAAGAAAAAGTGATGCTGTAGTTTGTCGCAAAGTAATGCGGGAGCCAAGATTACCTTCTATTCAAGAAGTTCATTTACTAAACCCCATATAATTAAGAGGTTTGTTCTTCAGGATGTAATTTCTCTATGCCATAATGTTCGATGTATGAACTA
>NZ_JAGXJM010000041.1:57410-92839 GCF_019091445.1 Streptomyces sp. GbtcB7 | reverse complement strand
ATGCCTCCACCGTCGCCTTCAACCGAGGCGTGAGGGACCGCAACGGTCTGCAGAAGGAGGTGTACGCGGACCTGAAGACAGCCTTCGGGCTGTCCGCGCAGCCGGCCGTGCGGGCGGTGAAGAAGGTGGTCGACGCATACGCCACCCTGCGGGCCAACCTGCGCGCCGGGAATCTGGGGCCCTCGACATCCCGGCGGTGCCGCAAGGCGCTCAGTACGCCGATCGTCTTCCGGCCGGAGGCGGCCCAGCCGTTCGACGACCGCTGCCTGTCATGGCAGCACGACGCGCGCACCGTCTCCATCTGGACCGTGGACGGGCGGATGAAGGGGATCCGCTACACCGGCCACCCTGACCAGCTCAAGACCCTGGTCCAGTACCGGCGCGGCGAGAGTGACCTCATCCAGCGGGGCGGGAAGTGGTTCCTGATCGCGACCTGCGAGATCCCCGGCGCCGAGATGTTCGAGCCGGTGGACTGGATCGGGGTGGACCGCGGCATCGCCAACCTTGCGACCACGTCTGACGGGACCAACTACCAGGGCCGCCGCCTGTCGCGCTACCGCAGGTGGCAGGCCCGCAAACGCGGTGAACTGCAGAAGAAGAAGACCCGTTCCGCCCGGCGGCGGCTTTCCCGCCGCACGTGCAAGGAACAGCGCCATGCCACCCACGTGAATCATGTGATCTCCAAGGAGATCGTGTCCGTCGCGCAACGCACCGGTCGAGGGATCGCCGTCGAGGAATTGGACGGGATCCGCGAGCGGGTACGGCTACGCCGCGACCAGCGGGCCACGCTCTCCTCCTGGCCGTTCCACCAACTCGGACAGCACCTCGCCTACAAGGCCCGCAGGGCCGGGGTGCCGTTCCTGGAAGTGGATCCGGCCTACACCTCGCAGCGCTGCCCGCGCTGCGGGCACACGGAGCGGGCCAACCGGCCCACCCGGGACCGTTTCTGTTGTCGTCGGTACGGCCTCGCTGGGCCCGCCGATGCCGTCGCCGGGGTCAACGTGCGCGACCGTGCACGCTCGGCGTGGGTATTCGTCACCATGCCCGTCCCGCCACCGGTGCAGCCGGAAGGCGGGAGATGCGACCCGTGACCGTCCCGTCGTAGGGGACAGTCGGGAGCGCGACAAGGCGTGAACAACGCTGAGCCATACAAGCTCGGCCGTTCACGGCCGAGAAGGTGGCAGCTGAGAAGGTGACGCAAGAGTCACATGCGTGCGGGGCGGCCCCGGACGTCAACGCCTGGGACCGCCCCGCACGGGGGGGGCTGCCGTTCGCTACCAGCGGTACCAACGGCCACGGCTGCCGCCGGTTCCGGCGGACCGCATGACGAAACCGAGCAGCCACACGGCCAGCACGATCACGGCCACGATCCACAGAGCCTTCAGCGCGAAACCGGCACCGAAGAGAACCAGGGCAAGCAGAAGAACGAGAAGCAGGGGAACCATAGTTATCAACCTCCGATGCAGCGAGTTCCCCGGCAACACCCCGCCATGCACCCGAAGTTTATGGGTTTCTTATCCTTCGGTGCGGGAATGCGGTACCGCCCCGAATCCTTCACCCGTCCGGCAGGCGGGCCTGTAGACCTGCGGGTCAGGCTGCGAAGCCGATGGTGGTGACGTATTCGTACTGGCCCCACTGGGAACCGAGGTCCACGACGGCCTCGTTGATCCAGGCGTCGTCGAGGGCCTGGTCGTCGGCGGCGGCCCAGGCCTCGACGATGCGGTCCCAGTGACGGACGTTGAGGGTGCGGAACTCGACGACGCAGTGGTGGGGCCTGGTGACCTGGGACTGGTTGAGCGGGTGGAACTCCACGCGGGTCCCGCGGCCTTCCCGGTTGAGACGGCCGAGCAGGTAACGCGCGACATTGCGCCGGCGCACCTGCAGGTACGCGCTCTCGATGTTCCGCAGGTTCTTCCTGGAGGGACTCCGCCTGCCGTCCAGCCAGGCCTTCAGCGTCCGGTCGGTGACCGTCAGACCGGCCTCCCGGGCCGCGGCGCGGGCACGCTCCGAGCGGGTGAGGTAGTGGAGCCGGGCGAGGAGGCCACGCCGGGCGGTGACCGGGTGGCGACGAACCCTGCGAGCACGTCGAGTTGCCGGGCCACGGCCTCGTGGCCCTTGATGCCGCGAGCGCCGAATTTGCCGAAATCGTTATTCCTTTCCGGCATTTCGTCTCCTCGCTTTCCCGGCAGCCGACTTGACGGAGCCTCATCGTCCCGCATTTCAGGGTGAGTCACGTATACAGGATCCGGGGGGGGCGGCCAGTGGGCTTTGGTGAATTCCGGCATTAGTGGTCCGGAATGGTTCTTCTAGTACTACAGCCGGTGGTTTCACGGTGAGTGAGCGCGTGCGGCTCGGGCACGGGTGACTGGATAGCTGCCCGTGTTCGGGGGCATGCCTGATCGGTGGGACCGGTGGGACCGGTGGAGATCAGGCGGTGGGCGTCCAGGGTCTGCTGCGCATGGCCTGGCCGAGGACATCGAGCATGTTCTGGCCGTGGCGGTCGGTGGTGGCCAGGTAGGTCCGGATCGCCGCGAAGTCCTGGGCGCCGAGCAGGGTCCGCCGGCTTCCGGAGACCTTGATCCGCAGTTTCGCTATCCTGATCGTCTGCTCGGCCGGGTTGTTGTCGCACGCGGCGGTGGCCACCACTCCGTCGCGGACCGCCGCCCGCAACGCCTTGAGCTCCCCGGTCTTGACCCGGTCGGCGACCCCCTCTACACCCGTGGCGCGGGCGGCGTCGGCGGTCCTCAAGGCGGCGAAGTACAGTCCGTGGTCAGGGCTCGGCCGTCAGGGATCTACGGAGCCGGGCGAGAAGCCGCCTCGTTGACGAGGGGAGAGTCATGACGACAGCGAAGCCGTCCGGGGTCTGGGCCACGGCCGTCGGGGTCGCCCGGGTGCGGGCACGCGAGACCCGGCGCGAGAACCCCTTGTTCCTGGACCCGCTCGCGGAGGCATTTGCCGCCGCCGGCGGCCTGCCGGTGGACGGGGAGCCGCCGCGAGCGCCCGTGGACGACGCGGCCCGGCGGCGCTGGGGCGCGGTCGCGTTCTCGATCGTGGTCCGCACCCGCTTCCTCGACGAGCTGCTGCGCGACGCGGCCGACGCGGGCTGCCGACAGGTGGTCCTGCTCGGCGCCGGCATGGACAGCCGGGCCTACCGGCTCGACTGGCCGTCGGGGACCCGCCTGTTCGAGATCGACACGGCGGAGCCGCTGGGCTTCAAGGAGTCGGTGCTCCGGGCCGAGCGGGCCGAGCCGCGCTGCGAGCGGATCACCGTACCGGTCGACCTACGCGAGGACTGGACCGGTGCCCTGGCCGCTGCCGGGCACGATCCGGCGCTACCCACGGTGTGGATCGCCGAGGGCCTGCTGATCTACCTGCCGCAGGATGCGGTCGAACGCCTGCTCGGGCAGGTGGGGGAGCTGTCGGCGACCGGCAGCCGGATGGGCCTGACGCTGGGTCAACCCGGTGTCGTCGAGCGCTTCGCGCAGGACACCGGCACTGCGGCGTCGATGTGGGTCTCCGAGATGCCGCCCGACCCGGTCGCCTGGCTGGCCGGTCTCGGGTGGGACGCCAGCGCGTACACCGTGCGTGAACGCGCGGCGGCGTACGGACGCCCGGTCACGGCGCCCGAGGAGCAGCCGCCGAGGCACGGCGGCCTGATCTCCGCGGCACGCCGCTGAGCACGGCGCACGTCCGCGCACGGCACTGGAGAGCTGCGACAGCAGCGCGCGGGCGGCGCGGTACAGCAGCGACACGATCATCACGACAGCATCCCAGCCACCACCGACAACCACGGCCACCCCTGCTCACCTGCAGCGATGACTTTACGAGCCTCACACCACAGGGTGGAGCACCCCGCCATCCATTTCGGGCCGGTGTGATCGTCGGAGTCGGGGAGGTCGTTGGCGTGCGGGGCCTTTCACCTCTCACGAGCCTTCCCGCTTCTGGTGTGGACGTCGATCCAGGTGACCAGGCCAAGGATGACCACGCCGACGACAGCATGGACGCCGCCGACCCAGGAGGCGTGTGTGCCCTCTCCTGGGCGAGGGCCCCGGTGGCACCCGTGGCTACGAGCAGCAGGACCGAGGCCCAGACGAGAAGGCGGAGTTCTGGCCCAGCCGGACCTCAAGGTCCGCAATCCGGGTCCGAGCCTGGGCCAACTCGACGCGGGCGGCAGTCAGCTCGCTCCGCAACTCGACCACCAGTTCCGCGGTACCTCGCTCAGCAGCCCGCGCACCATCGCCCGCAGGTTTCCCCGCGACGCCGGACGCGCGAAGACGTCGTCGACCGAGGCGCACAGCACCTCCAACTCCCCCTCCAGCGCCCGGATCTCGCCCTCGTCCAGCTCACTCGTTCCAACCGCCCCCGGCGGCAGCGTCAGTCCCACGAACGGCCCAACGAGCCGACCGTCGTCACGTGAACCACCGGCTGTAGTACTAGGAGCCGATGACGTACGTGTCCTTGATCTTCACTTCGGAAACGCCGCGTCCCTCCGGGAAGACCGCGCGCCAGTCGCCGATCACGTGGAGCTCGTCGGTGCCCATCGCACGGACGAGGGTGAGGCCCTCCTCGAACGCCTTGAACGCCTTGGTCCAGAGGTTCGCGAAGGCCTGTGAGCGGATGAGGTGCATCCAGTCGGGGCGGTACAGCTCGCGGTTGTAGTTCGACTCCCCCATCGTCGAGACGAACTTGGAGTACATCGCCTTGACGTATTCCAGGGTCACCTCGTCGCCGGTGTCGATCGCCCTGTCCCTGGCGTCCTCGAGGGCGATGCGGAACTTCTCCAGGAGGTTCTCCGTCGCGCCGGAGGTGAACGACTCGTGGATCCGGGGCGGGTCGCACAGCCCGTACTTCGGGGAGGACAGGCGCAGCAGCAGGCGCAGGGTGGGTTCGGTGACCCACAGGGGGCCTGGTTCGTCCCTGCTGCCCAGGGGGTTGGGGAGCGTGTGCTCGTGCTCCCATGCCGGGGGTGTGATCAGGTGGACTCCGGCGCGGCGGCGGTCGTGCGGGAGGCCGGTGGTGTGTTCCAGCCGGCCGATCGGCAGGTGGGTCTTGAGTGCGGAGAGATAGGCGCCGTTGATGTCGAGCGCCGTCACCTCGTGCCGTCCCGCGGGGAGTTCGGGCCGGGTCCATGTCGGGCGCCTCCCAGATCTCGTCCGCGCCACGGGCGGACTGCTTGCGCAGGACGTCCGGGATCCAGGGGTGCGCCACGATGTCGTAACGGCCGCCTTTGCGGGTGGTGTCCAGCAGCGCCATCGCGTCCGGGATGGCGCGCCTGAGCAGGGCCGCGGTGGCCGCTTCCAGGTCGCCGCCGTGCTTCGCGAGTGCGGCGCTCACGGCGTCGCCGATCAGGTCCGGGATCTGGGCGGCGCTCTGGGCGCGGCGGCCGACGGGCACCAGCGGCGTGCCGGGGGCCGGTGAGTTCGCCCTGCTCTTCGTGGTGCGGGTCGGCGGGTGCCGGCTCGGAGGCGGTGGGTGCCGGCTCGGAGGCGGTGGAGTCTTGGGCGGTGGAGTCTTGGGTGCTGATCTTCGCGTCGGCGCCCTTGAGGAAGTAGGCGTACTTCTCGCGGGTCTCACCGCTGGGGTCGCGGCCGGATTCCCAGCCGGCGACCGTGGACGGGCTCACGCCGAGGGCGCGGGCCACTTCGGCGCGCGAGAGACCGAGGGCCGCGCGCAGGGCCCGCCGCTGCTCGGCCGGCGGGAGGGGGGCGGGTTCGGCGGCGCCGCGAGCAGTTGGTCGATCGCCTCGAAGTCGTTCATGCCGCTCCCGGGCCCCGGTGCGCGATACCAGTGTCGTCGGCCTCGGTGGCGGTGACCGTCCAGGAGCAGCCGCGGTCGGTGCTGGTCCGCAGGGGGTGCGTCAGAGACGGCAACATGTGTCCTTGTGCTGGTGGCGATGCCTACTGGTGGGGCTGGTCGGCATCGGCGCCAAGTCTATCGGTGCCCGTTCGAAGGGGCGGAGGTCGCCGAGGACAATCGTCGCCATGAGTGACGGTACGGGTGATGCCGAGAGCCGCCTGGCGCGGATCGAGCGGCTGCTGGAGAGCGGTGAGCGTGAGGTGGCGCCCGCGTGGCGGCGGGCGACGCGGGGTGAGCCGCGCTGGGCGGTGACCGCGGTGATCCTAGTGGCGGTCGCGCTGCAGTGGATGCTGCCGCACCGGCTCGCCTTCCATCCGTACTGGGCTTTGCCGGCCCTGGAGTTGGTGCTGCTGGCCGGTCTGATCGCGGCGAATCCCCGGCGGGTCGAACCCCGCACCCGGTGGCTGCGGTGGTGGGGGCTGGCTCTGACCGGTGTGATCAGTCTGGCCAACGGCTGGTCGGCGGTCCGGCTGGTGGCGGGTCTGGTCAACGGCACCGAGGCGACGGAGGCCGGGCCGCTGCTGCTGACCGGCGGCGGTATCTGGCTGACGAACGTCATCGTGTTCGCCCTGTGGTACTGGGAGTGGGACCGCGGCGGGCCGATGGCGCGGGTCCGCGGCCAGAGTCAGTACGCCGACTTCCTCTTCGTACAGATGCAGAGCCCGCAGACCGCGCCGCCGGACTGGGAGCCGGCGTTCCTGGACTACCTGTATCTGTCGTTCACCAACTCCACCGCCTTCAGCCCGACCGACGTGATGCCGCTGTCGCGGTGGGCCAAGATGCTGATGATGCTGCAGTCCTCGGTCTCCTTGGTGACGGTGGTGCTGGTGGTCGCCCGGGCCGTCAACATCCTCAAGTGACCGGGCCGCGTGGCCGTGTGCGGGCGGGTGGCGGCCGGTGCGTGTGTGCCGTACAGGGGGCGCGCGCCATGGTTCGGGGCGATCCGGGCACGCCACGGGGGTGATCGCTTTAGGCGGATGAGCGGAACAGCCACCGGTTCAGCGTCGGCAACACCGGCCTGGAGCAGTCCCCCGTCACGGTCACGTTCGTCCGCATCGGCCAGGGCCTGTCGTCACCTTCCCGCCGTCTGCCCGAAGGGCGGACGGGAACCGCCCTGTGGCCGCTGGCATGAGCTGCCGGCGGACGAGCCGGTCCGCTCCACGCACCGGGGTCAGTTCATCTGTCGGCGGGCCTGCTTCACCTCGCGGTCGACGGCCCAGGCGTCGGCGACCGGCCCGAGGTGGCCGAGCTTGTCGGGATTGATCACCGTGCGGATGGTCTGGATCTGCCCGTCGAGCACGTCCAGGGCCAGGGTGTGGAGCACCTTGCCGTCCCGGTCCCGGAAGATCGCGCCGGGCTGGCCGTTGACCTCGTGCGGCTCGAACGTCACGTCGATCCGGCTCATCAAGGGGAAGACCGTGCCCAGCACCCGGGCCACGTTCCGCGCGCCCATGACGGCCTTGGCCAGCTGCGGGGCCTTGCCGCCGCCGTCCCCGACCAGTTGCACGTCGGCAGCCAGCAGATCCCGCAGCCCGTCCACATCACCGCTCTTCAGCGCGTCGAAGAACCGCGTCGCCAGCTCGTGCCGCTCCTGCCGGTCCGCTTCGAACCGCGGCCGCCCGGCCTCCATGTGCCGCCGCGCCCGCACCAGCAGCTGCCGGCATGCCGCCTCCGAACGCCCCACCGCCGCGGCGACCTCGTCGAACTCGAAGGCGAAGACCTCCCGCAGCACGAACACCGCCCGCTCCAGCGGGCTGAGCCGCTCCAGCAGCAGCAGCGCCGCCATCGACACCGAGTCGGCCAGCTCCACCGCCTGTGCCGGATCCTGATACGGATCGCTCAGCAGCGGCTCGGGAAACCACGGACCCACGTACTCCTCCCGCCGCACCCGTGCGGAGCGCAGCACGTCGATGGAGATCCGTGTGACCGCGGCCGACAGGAAGGCCTTGGTCGACGTGGGCCGGGTCGACGAGCCGTCAAAACGCAGCCATGTCTCCTGCACCGCGTCCTCGGCCTCGCCCACGCTGCCCAGAATCCGGTAGGCGATCGAAAACAGCAGCGGCCGCAGCTCCTCGAACTCCTCGACCTTGCTCACGCCGACCCCCCTTCCCTCGAACGCCCCGCATCCGGCCGCGCCCGTCGGCGCAGGCATCTTCTGGTGCACTGTGGCACTGGTCAGCCGTTGAAAGACTCGGGGCCGAAGCGGCCCCATGCCACGAATGCCGCAAGCACGAGATACATCAGGTTCAGCACCACATACAGGGATTCGCCGCGCCGGCCGTGGGTGATCATCGCACCGGCCATCAGCAAGACCCAGCACACGGCGGTCACCGGCGCCAGAACCGGTGCGATGCCGACCGCAGCGGGCAGGATCAGGCCCATCGCGGCCAGGAGCTCGAGGACACCGAGGGTCTTGACGAAACCGGCGCCGGCGTCTTCGGTCCATCCCCCGCCCTGGACCGCGGCCAGTTTCTCCCTGGGCACGAACGTCTTGCTGATGCCGCCGGTCAGGGCCACCACGGCCAGCAGTCCGGCACCGATCCACAGTGCGAGGTTCATGAGGTCACCCTCCTGTTGCCCGGCATCTCCCCTCCACCGCTCAGTGGAACTGCCCCGCCTCGTAGTTGCCGGCCGGCTGCCGGGTGATGATGTTCAGCCGGTTCACCGCGTTCATGAAGGAGACGAGGACCACCAGGGCGGTGAGCTGGTCCTCGTCATAGTGCTTGGCGGCATGCGCCCACGCCTCGTCGCCGACCCCACGGGCCGCGTCCGCGACCCGGGTCCCCTCCTCCGCCAGCTCCAGCGCGGCACGCTCGGCCTCGGTGAAGACCGTGGCCTCACGCCACGCCGCGACCAGGTTGAGGCGTACCGGGGTCTCGCCGGCAGCGGCGGCCTCCTTGGTGTGCATGTCGATGCAGGCGGCGCATCCGTTGATCTGGCTCACGCGCAGTGCCACCAGCTCCTGCGTCGCGGCCGACAGGGGCGAGTCCTTGAGCGCCTTGCCTGCCGACATGAAGTACTTGAGGGCCTTTCCGGCGGTCGGGTCGGCGAAGTAGTTCAGTCGCGCGTCCATGCTGTGCTCCTCTGGGGCCGTCGGTGGCTACATCCCCTGAGACGAGGTAGCCCGGCCTCCTGTGACATGGCGCGCTGTGACCCGCGTCTCCCCTGTGCCGGCGCCTGTCAGCTGCCGGAGCGTTCGCCGTCCGCGGAGCTTCCGGGGACGGCGACGGCCCGGCGGCGACGGCGGTGCGCGACCCCTGCGGCCGCGACCGCCACGGCGGCCAGCACCGCCGGGATCAGCACCGCGGGCCGCACGACCGCCCGGTACGGCGGAGCCGGTGACGCCTCCAGCGGGATGCGGGCGGTGTCGTTGCCGGGCGTGCGGTCGTAGGGGTTGTACGTGCGGACGGTGCCGTGGGCGCCGGGCACCTGCCGGTCGATGCGGAAGCGGAAGACCACGCTGGTCGTCCCGTCGTCCCCCGGCCACAACACGTCGCTGTCGAGATCGCAGACGAAGGCCCCGCCCGGCTTCTTGGGCCGCGCGCACGCCCACTTCCCGTCCGTGTCCTCGAAGGTGTAGGGGATGGAGGTGACCGTGGTGCCCTCCGGCGGGACCACCTCGAAGCGGCCCCTCTCGTCCGCCGGCCTGCCGGGGCCCAGGCCGCGCACCCCGAGCGTCACGCTCACCGTGTCGCCGACCCGGCCCCGCACGGTCCCGGTGACCGCCGTGTAGTCGGCCTGCACGGTGGTCTCCACGACGGTGACCGTGCCGGTGCCGTCGTGGATGCCCCCTTCGGGCGTCCTGGTCAGCGCGAGCGGGGCGCCCGTGCCGCGCACCGTGAGTTCGGCGGGCCGCCGCGGGTCGGACGACCAGGAGTACTCCAGCGTGCCGGTCAGTTCCTCGGGGGCGGCGGTGAAGGTGAGGGGCGAGCTCGTGCGGTACGCGGTGCGCGGGGCGGCCTTCGCCGGGAACGTGCACCAGGCGTCGGTGAACGTCGGGTTGTAGGAGCAGTTGCGGGGACGGGCCGTCAGCACCAGGCCGCCCTGTGCGGTGATCCGCAGGGCGATGCCGCGCTGTGTGGAGAACCGGCTGGGGTTGGAGAACCTCGGTGTCAGCGACGCGGGCTTCCCCGGCTTCACCCCGGTCATCTTCCCCGGCTCCTCGGGCCCGTACAGCGTGGGCCCCCCGACGATCATGCGGGTGGTGCCGGTGACGGAGGCCGTGTTGTCCGCGCTCGCGGTGTACGTGACCGTCCCGCTGTCGCCCGGTTCCGTCCCGTCCACGCCGTGGAGGGTGAAGGGCGGCATGCTCTCCCCGTCGTTGTCCAGGGTGCCGTACTCGCATGTCCACACCCAGCCTCCGCCGGTGCAGTTGTTGCCGCTGCCTTTGTCCACGCGGGCCACCCCGGCCAGACCCGACGCGTCCACCACGACCTTGATGTTGCGGGCCGGTCCGGTGTTCCCGGGCACGACGGCGACCGGCAGGACGAAGGCGCCGTTCTCGGCCTTCGCGCCCTCGTCGGCGTTGTACATGACGAACGTCCCGGGGGCCTCGAACCGCAGCCCGGTCTCACCGGACCCGGCGGCGAGGGCGAACCCGGCAGGCGCGGCGGGCGTGAGGACAAGTGCGACGAGGAGTGCGACGAGGGCTCCCCACCACCTGCCCTTTTGTGGGTGTGCGGTCCGTATCGGCATGCGGGGCACTATGCCATCGGCCTCCGGCGTCCCCCCAACACGGCCCGGGGTGAACGGACTTGGCGAACCGACTGGCCGAATCGGCTTGGGGGCAAAGGCGCTGGGCAGGAGCGGCCGGTGCTGCGGGCGGGATCCCGTCCGGCCTCGTGGTTCAGAGGCTTGTCGCTTCCTTTGTCACCTGGACGCCTGCTGCGGCGTCGAAGACTTCAGCTGTACGTCGCCGGCGATGGCGATGAAGCGTTCCAGTTCGCCGGGGATGTCGGGGCCGGTGGGCTGGTAGACGATTTCGGTGATGCCGTCTTGGGCGTAGGCGCTGAGCGTGTCGCGGATGCGGTCGGGGGTTGCGGTGACGGTGGTGGCGGTGATCGCCTGCCAACTTCCCGCGTTCCAGGCGGCGTCGTCGGCCGCGTTGAGGCCGACGAGGTGCTGGTCGTGCACGGCCAAGTGGCGTTCGGTGCGGGGGTGGGCGCTGACGGCGTCGAGCCAGGCTCGTCCGCCGGGCAGGGCGGTGGGGTCGCCGCCGAATTCGTAGGCGGCGTGGTAGGCCAGAGCGTTGCCGGGGCCCGCGGCGGCACGGACGCGGGGGGAGTTGAGTGGTTCGTCCTCGCCCAGGACGGTGCCGTGGATGCCCAGTGCGGCCCAGGCGAACTCGTGGGCGTGGGCGGTTTCGCCGTTGACGCTGAAGAGGCCGTCAGCGATCTCATGGGTGGCAGCGAGGCCTTTGGGACCGAGCGCGGATACCAGCACCGGGATGTCGAGGGGCCGCTGCGGTGCGTTCGTGCCGGGATGCATCATGCGCATGGGGGCGCCCTCCCATTCCACGGTGTCACCGCGCAGCAGACCGCGTACCGTCCGGACGTAGGTGCTGAGGTAGGACCAGGTGGCCGGAGGTGCGCCGAGGGCGCGTGTGCCGTTGAAGCCGGTGCCGAAGGCGAGGGCCACTCGGCCGGGTGCGAGGGCGGCCAGGGTGGCGGCACCGGAGGCGTTGACCATGGGATGGCGCAGTGTCGGGACGAGGACGCCGGGGGCGAGGCCGATGCGGTGGGTGCGTTCGGCGGCTGTCGCCAGCATCGCCCAGACGTCGGGGCTCTGGGCGGGGGTGTCATGGAGCCAGGCGCGGTGGTAGCCGAGCTGCTCGGCGGCGGCGATGTGTTCGGGGGAATGCAGGGATGTGGCGAACTGACAAGAGATGTCCATCGGTCAGGCTCCTTGGGCAGGAAGGAAATTCCCGTTTCCCGAGCTCATGCCTTGGGCTCTGAGCTGGGCAGGTGTCCGATCGTCACGAGCAGCGTCAGCGGGTGGTGAGCACCAGCCGGAGGCGCGCGGCGCCGGAGTGCGTCTGTCGGTGTGCCTCCTCGGTCCGGTCCAGCGGCACGATTTCGGTCGTCGGGCGAATCCCGCGCAGGGCGCTGAACGCCGTGGTGTCCTGGGTGTCCGGCGCGGTGCCGCCGGGGCGGCCGCAGCCCGTCCGCGGCCTGCGGTGATGGCGTCGGAGTGGGCGGCGGCGGCCGGAAACGGCCTTGTCGCCGCCGAGGGACTGCGGCGCGTCCCCGAGCGGGGTGCCGGCCGTGCTGTGGATGCAGTGGTGGGCGCCGAGTTGCCTGGCGAGATCGGCCTCGCCGGCTCCGCGGGCGATGGCAACGGTCTCGAGGCCCGTCACGGCCGCGTACGGGCCAGGAGGTGCCGCATCGGTCGCTGCCGGCGCGTCGGGGATGCGGGCCGGAGCGTCGTTCGGTGCGATCACCGTTTCGGCGTAGCCCCCGTCGTAGGACCAATCCGGGGACCTTCAGGTTCTCGTACACGGCGGAGTCGCCCTGTCGGCAGGGGCCGCCCGGCGATCGGCCACCCGTACGTGGCCGGGGCCCGGCAGTGGCACCTCGCGCTCGACGACACCGAACGGGCCGCCGACGGCGGCCGCCTGCGCGACTCGACAGGTACTCGTCTGGATCCCGGTCATTGAGAGCGGAGCTGATGTGGGGGTCAGATTTGCGCTCTGCCGCCATCGACGAACAGTTCGATTCCCGTGACGAAGCTGGAGTCATCCGAGGCCAGAAAAAGCGCCGCCTTGGCAACTTCGTCGGGTTCCCCCATGCGGCCCATCGGAATGGTGGAGGCAATTTTCGCGATGGCGTCTTGAGGTTGTGTCGCCACAAGCGGCGTTTCGATCGGGCCAGGGCTGAGGACGTTGGACCGGATACGGCGGTCCTTCAGTTCTACCGTCCATCCCCGAACGAAATTTCGGATGGCGGCCTTGCTCGCGCCGTAGACCGAGAATGCGGGGGTTCCCTTGACGCTCGCAACGGAGCCCGTGAGAATGATAGAGGCACCGTCATTCAAGAGCGGCAGGGCCTTTTGCACCGTGAAGAGTGCGCCCTTCACGTTGATGTCGAAAATTTTGTCGAAATGTTCTTCCGTGACGTCTTCCAGCGATGCGAACTCACCCAGGCCCGCGTTGGAGAAAAGGATATCGAACCGTCCCTTCGCCTTGACGGTCTCGTAGAGGCGGTCAAGGTCGGCCAGTTCGGCGACGTCGCCCTGGACGCCGGATACGTTGCGACCGATTTCCTTCACGCTCTCATCGAGTTCTTTCTGACGGCGGCCCGTGATGAAGACGTAGGCGCCCTCTCTGACGAAGAGCTTTGCCGTGGCCAGCCCGATCCCCGTGGTGCCGCCGGTAATGACCGCTACTTTTCCCTGCAACTTTCCCATGGCCACTGCTCCCGATATTGGTAAATGTGATCGGCCGGACGACCCGGGTTCGCCCCGGAGCCCTGGATATCAAAATCATCTCAATTCGGAAAGATCAGGTCGAGCCCATACATCCACGCCCAAAGAAATGGCCGATGTGCCGGCCGTCATGGATTCGTCCGTGCGGCGGTGCCGGTCAGCGTTCGGGCGGGAACTGGTCGCCGAACATCGGCAGGCCGCTGACGGACTCGGTGCGGGTCGCCTCGTCCTGCAGGACGTCCCAGTGCTCGGCGAGTTTGCCGTTCTCGACGCGCACCACGTCGGCCGCCACCAAGGCGGCGGGGCTGCCGTTGCCGGTGAAGCGGCCGTGGAGCATGACATGGTCGCCTTCGGCGAGCACGAGCTGGTGCTCGTAGCGCAGCGTGTCGGGCTGGGAGCGGATCAGGTCGAACAGTCCCGCGCGTCCTGGTGCGATGTGCGCGCTGTGCTGGATGTAGTGCTCGGACCAGAAGTCTTCGGCGGCGCCGTAGTCGCGCTGGTTGAACAGCGTGTCGAACGCCTTCAGCACCAGTGCCTTGTTCTGTTCGGGTGCAGTCATGTCGGCCTCCACGAGATATCCGATGGACCCCATGCAACCGATGGACCCCATCGCACCACAATGTCAATCGACATTGTTTCTACGCCCGCCGCACGACGATGTCAATGACGATCGACATTGAGATCTTCGGTCCGGCTCGCTACAGTCCTCCCAAGAGCTGGGCCGGGAGGAGACAGTGGGCGTCTCGAAGCAGCAAGCAGCAGAGAACCGAGAAGCGATCGTCGCCGCCGCGGACGGCCTGTTCCGTGAGCGCGGCGTCGATGCCGTCGGCCTCGTCGAACTGATGGGCGCGGCCGGATTGACGCGCGGCGGCTTCTACAACCACTTCGCCTCGAAGGACGCGCTCGTCGACGCGGTCCTCACCAAGGCCATGGCGGACGGGTTCGGCAACCTCGACGGAGCCATCACGGCATCCCAGGCCCGCGGAAGCGACCCGCTCGCAGAACAGATCGACTGGTACCTGTCGCCCGAACACCGCGCCGACATCGAGCACGGCTGCCCCAACACGGGCTTCGCCGGCGACGCCCGCCGACTGGACCCGGCCGCCCGCGAGCGTTACGCGAAGGGCCTGGCGGCGAACCTCGACCGTTTCACGCAGATCGTCCAGACACCCGGACTCGACGAAGGCGAGCGGCGAGCGCGGGCCATCGCACTGTTCAGCGAGATGGCCGGTGCCCTGCTGCTGTCACGCGCCGTCGCCGACGCCGACCCCGCCCTCGCCGACGAAATCCTCGACAGCGCGCGCACCGACCTGCGCAGCCGCACCAGTACCGCGTAAGGGCCGTGAGAGGTGGTGTGGTCTTCTCTCGGTGTTTCATCCGTGAAGGCCGGGCCGCGGTGGACGTCAGCCATCCGTCGGTGCTTCCACCGCCCAGCGTTTCGGGATCGGGGGCCCCCTCAGGGAGCCCCCCGATCTGGTCCTCAGCGGGGGCTTCGGCGTCTCACCGGATCACCGCCCGGCGTCGACCAGTTCCTTGTCTTTGACCGCCGCATCGAACAGCGCCGCGGCTGCCGCGCGGGCGGTCGTCGCCGCGGACGGGTCCCTGTCCATCCGCGCCGACACCCCGGCGCCGTCGTACAGAAGGTGCAGCTGCCTCGCCAGGTCTTCGGGGTCGGCGACGCCGGCCTCCCGTGCCAGATCCGTAAAGAGGGTCCTGACCCACAGTCGGTACCGGTCCGCGGCGCCCTCGACGGGGCTGCCCGGCTGCGTCTCTGCGCTGGCCGTCATGTGTGCACAGCCGTTGAAGCCGGGCTCGGTGAACAGCTGGCCCTGCGCGTCGAAGACGCCCAGCAGCCGCTCGCGTGGTGTCCGGAACCGGGTCAGGGCGCGTTCGACCTGCGCGCGGGTGTCGGCGTGCCGGGCATCCAGGTAGGCCTGGACCAGTTCTTCCTTGCTGCCGAACAGGTTGTAGAGCGATGCCTTGGCGACGCCGGCCTTCTGCACGATGCGGTCGATGCCGACGGTCTGGACGCCTTCGCTGTAGAACAGCTCGTCGGCGGCGGCCAGCAGACGCTCACGCGCGGACGGCTTCGAGGCGGTAGTGACCTTGCTCGGCACGGGACGCTCCCTTCTTCGGACTGACGGTCCAGTCTACGGCTCCGTCCAGGGGCTCATCCGGGTCCCAGCCTGCATAACAAGACCAGACAGACCTGTCTTCCCGATCGGCGGGCAGGGCCGGTCACCGCAGCGCGGTGACCGCCCCTGCCCGCCGGGCCCGGCTGTCTGGTCGTCGTGCTCCTAGCGGTCGAGGAAGAGCTTGGTGTGGGTCACGAACCGGTCGGGGTACTGGAAGTGGGCTCCGTGGTTGGCGTCCGGGTAGATGATCAGCTCGGCGTCCGGCAGGAACTGCTGGAGGATGTACGAGTTGATCGTCGGGATGATGATGTCGTCGGTGCCGTTGACCACCAAAACGGGGATCGTGATGTTCTTCAGGATCGAGTACGCGGGGTCCTTCGTGGTGCCGTAGGTGTGGATGGCGGTGCCCTGGCCGGCGTAGACCTGCTCGCCGAACGGGGAGGCGTCGCGGTCCTTGCGGGCCACGATCCGCTCGACGTATTCGCGGCCCAGCTTCTGGCTGGTCCCGGTGGGAGCGAACAGGACCGGCAGCCACATGTCTTCCTGCCGGGGCAGCTTGACGGTGAACAGTGCGGCGGTCTCCGCCGGCGTCTCGCCGATGCCTACGCCGCCGCGCGGGCCGGTACCGACCAGGACCAGCTTGCGGGACAGGTCGGGGCGCTGGAGGGCGACCTGCTGGGCGACCAGGCCGCCCATGGAGTGGCCGACCAGGTCCACGCGCGACAGCCCGAGGGCGTCGATGAACGTCCCGGCGTCGGTGGCCATCTGCTCGATGGTGTCCGGGACGACGCCGCTGGTGGAGGCGACTCCCGTGTTGTTGAACAGGATGACCTCGCGGTCGGCGGCGAAGCCGTCGCTGATCGCCGGGTCGTGGTCGTCCAGGTTGCCGATGAAGTGCTGGAAGAACACGACCGGGGTCCGGTCCGTGGCCGCGTCGCCGAAGCGCCGGTAGGCGAAACGGATGCCGCCGGCCTCGACGAACTGGGTCGGGGCGGTGTCGTGGGTGTGGTCGGCCATGGGGGCGCTTCTCCTTGAACCAGCGTTCCGTGTTGGGGGGGCGGACGGCGGTTTCGACAGCCGTGCGTCCGCTGTCCGGGTGCGGAGGAGGAACTCCGCACCCGGACGCGTCAGTTGGCGGTGTGGCCGCCGTCGACGTTGAGGACGTGGCCGGTGATGTAGGAGGCCTCCTGCGACGCGATGAACACGATGGCGGCGGCGACCTCCTCCGAGAGGCCCAGGCGAGCCAGCGGAACCTCGCTCACCAGGGCCGCCTTGTTCTCCGGTGTGCCGGTGAAACGGGTCAGCATGCCGGTGTCCGTGGGGCCCGGGGCCACGCCGTTGACCCGGATTCCCGAGCCGGCGACCTCCAGGGCCACCGACTTGGTGATGCCTTCGACGGCGTGCTTGCTGCCGACGTAGACGGAGGCCCCCGCGGCGCCCTCGTGCCCGTAGGTCGAGGAGATGTTGACGATGCTGCCGCTGCCCTGTTCCTGCATGACGCGGACCTGGTGCTTCATGCTCAGGAGCACACCGAGGACGTTCGTGTCGAACGTCGCGTTGTACGTTTCCGCGCTCTGGTCGGTGATCGGGCTGGGCCGGCCTTCGGTGCCGGCGTTGTTCACCGCGACATCGAGACGGCCGAACCGGGCGACGGTCTCGTCGACCATGGCGCGCACGTCGTCCTCGTCGCGGACGTCGGCGTTGATGAACTCGGCCCACGAGCCGGCCGCGCGCAGTTCCTCGACCAGGGTCTTGCCGGCCTCATCGCGGCGTCCGGTGACGACCACGTTCGCGCCCTGCTTGGCGAAGGCGACGGCGGCGGCGCGGCCGATGCCGGTGAGGGCACCGGTGATCAATACGACAGGGTTGTCCATTGTCTTGCTCGGTTTCTGTAGCTGGGGTGTGGGTCAGACGGCGGTGCGTCCGCCGTCGGCGGGGATGACGGCGCCGGTGATGTAGCCGGCGGCCGGCGAGGCCAGGAACGCGATGACGTCGGCGATCTCCTCGGCCTCCGCCGTGCGGGCCAGGAGCGTGGTCTTGCCCAGGGCCGTGAGGTTCTCCCTGGAGGAGCCGCCGGTGTAGGCCGGTCCGGGGGCGATGGTGTTGATCCGCACACCCCGCGGGCTGTACTCGGCGGCCCAGGAGCGGGTCAGCGAGGCGAGCGCGGCCTTGGTGGCGCTGTAGGCGGCGCCGCCTGCCAGGCCGATCTGCCCGGCCATGCTGCCCAGGTTGATCACGGTGCCCCGGCCGCGCTCGGCCATCGCCGGCGCGATCGCGGCCGTGAGGTAGTAGGCGCTGCGCACGTTGGCGTCGAAGAGCGCGTCGAATGTGTCGGGCTCCAGGTCGGCGGTGGGGCCGAACCAGGAGAACCCGGCGTTGTTGACGAGGACCTCGACGTCCTTGGCCGCATCCGCCAGCTGCTTGATGGCGGCGACGTCGGTGAGGTCGGCGGCGAGGAATTCGGCCCGGCCACCGAGGCCCTCGATCGCCTTGACCACTGCGGCTCCGCGGTCGGCGTCGCGTCCGTGGACCAGGACCTTGAATCCGTCCCGGGCGAGCTTCTTCGCAGCGGCCCGGCCGATACCGGACGTCGCGCCGGTCACCAGGGCTGTACGTGTCTCGGCCATGATCACACCTCCTCCTAATAGTTAGACCGGTCTGTCTGGTTTCGAAATCCAGCTAAACAGACCTGTCTAGTCTCGTCAACTCCAGGGTGGCTGATCCCCTGCTTTTTCCCTCTCGGATGGAGGTTTGACACTGCTAGAAGGTGGTGTCTACGGTTGAAGCGCCAGGAAGACAGACTGGTCTAATCAGTTGATAGAAGTGGGAGTAGCGCATGAGCATGACCTTCTTCGGCGCGTCCTTCGACGCCCATGACGCCGCACGCGCCGCGCGGTTCTGGGCCGCGGCCCTGGACCGCAAGGTCGCCGACGGGGCCGACGAGCACGACGCCGTCGTGGAGGCCGGTGATCCCGGCAACGGACCGCGGCTGGCTTTCCACAAGGTTCCCGAGGCCAAGAGCACCAAGAACCGGTTCCACCCGGATCTGATCACCGGCGACTACGAAGGTGAGACCGAGCGCCTGCTCGCGCTCGGGGCGACGAAGCTCAACGAAGTCGAGAGGGGCGGCGCCCGGTGGACCACCTTCGCCGACGTCGAGGGCAACGAGTTCGACCTCATCGCCGGCTGAACCACCCACAGAGGAGAGGAACAAGACCATGCCGACACGGGAACCCAAGATCCCCGGGCCCGACCACCCGATCACCATCGAGCCCACCGGCGTGCGCGTGGTGGCCCGCGTCGGCACACACGTCGTCGCCGACACCACCAGGGCCCTGACGCTGCGCGAGGCGAACTACCCGCCGGTCCGGTACATCCCGCTCGACGATGTCGACCAGACGCTGCTCATGGACAGCGCCACCCAGACGTACTGCCCGTACAAGGGCGACGCGTCGTACTACAGCATCGCCCTGGCCGAAGGCGGGCCGGCCGACGCGGTGTGGTCCTACCGCGAGCCGTACGGCTCTGTCGCAGCCATCGCCGGCCACGTCGCCTTCTACACCGACCAGGTGGACGTCGTCGTCGGGGCCTGACAGTCGAGGAAGGAGGCTGCGGGCCTCCTCCGCCTGGCCGGCGCCCCCGTCACCCCAACCAGCGAGACGAGCAGAAAAGGACCGCTCCGAGCGAACCCTGGTCCCCGGCCGGGCAGCGGGCGGCGGCCGCGACCTCGCCGGGGCGGCCGGCTCGGCCGAGCGGGGTCGGCGCGGCGGAGCGGGGTCGGCGCGGCGGTGGCCTGACCGCCTTGCGGGAAGGCGGCCCGCAGCCCGTCGCCGCCCGGGGTTGCGACGGCCGGACGGGGCCGGGGGGAAGGGCGTTGACCCGGATGCCACGGCCTGCGGGTTCGGCGGCCCAGGTGCGGGCGGGACTGCGGATCGCGGCCTTGGTGGCGGCGTAGCTGCCCAGGCCCGAACAGACTTGGCGAACCGGCTTGGCGAACGGGCTTGGTGAGGGCGAAGGCACCGGGCCGGTGCTGCGGGCGACATCCCGTCCGGCCTCGTGGTTCAGGGGCTTGTCGCTGCCCTTGTCGCCTGGTCTTCTGTACGCCGGGTGATCCGTGACGCGTGTTCGCCCGCCGGCTGCAGGCGGAACCGGGCACCGGGACGGGAACCAAATATGAGGATGAGGCGGCGTGGAACCAGTGGCGGGACCGGACGTACGGGGCGCGGTGCCCGAGGGGCTCGGTACGGCGATACGGGATACGGCCGAGGAGATCGCCGCACTGCTGCGGGCGGGCGCCGGCATGGAACGCCGGGTGCCGCAGTCGCAGTGGAGCGTCGGGGAGGCGGCCGCGCATCTGGCACTGGCCAACGAGCTGATGGCGGACATCGCGGCGGGCCGTGCGCGCAGCTACGGGGACGGCACGCCGCAGAGTCTCGCCGCGGCCAACGAGCAGGCGCTCGCCGCGTTCGGTGAGCGCGGGGCCGAGCCGCTGGCCGGGATGATCGTGGAGCAGGCCGGCGCGTGTCTGAAGGCGCTGGAGGAGCGGAGCGCGGAGGGGACGGTGGTCACTCCGCTGGGCCCGATGGGACCGGATGCGCTGGGGTCGTATCTGCTCACGCACATGCTGGGACACGGTTACGATCTCGCCCGTGCGCTGGGGCGTGCGCACATGATCGACCGGGAGCGGGTGCGGCTGACGCTGCCGTTCTTCCTGACGGTGATGCCACGGGTGACCGACACGGCCGGCACGGCCGGGCTGAGCGCCTGCTATGCGATCCGGTTGTGGGGTGGCGGCCGGTTCGGTGTGCGGGTGGCCGGGGGTGCGGTGTCGGTCGGTGAGCGGCTGCCGGGGCGTGCGGACTGCACCATCCTCATCGAGCCGGTCACGTTTCTCCTGATGGCGCTCGGGCGCCGGGGCCAGTGGGGCGCCCTCGCTCAGGGCCGCATCCTGGTCGGGGGGCGCAAGCCCTGGCTCGCTCCGCGTTTCCCCGCTCTCTTCAAGGCGCCCTGAGCGCGACGGGCCGCGGCGGCCGGACGGTGGCCTGCTGCCTGTGGTCGTACGGGCTTGGTGGTCACCTGGGCTCGGGGGCGGTGACGGCCGGGGCGGCGCCGAGGAGGCCGAGGAGGGTCTCGCGGTGGAGGTCCGCGATCGGGCCGAGGAAGTCCGGGTGGCGCAGCAGGGGGGCCGCGCGGTGGTCGCGCGGGCTGGGAATGGTCAGCCGGCGCGCGTCGCCCACGCTGTCGGGGCCGTGGTGGGTGGCGGCCAGGCAGGCGGCGGCCAGGGCGGCGAGGTCGGCATCGGCCAGCAGGCAGGCCGCCCAGCTGACGACGGTCTCGTCGACCTGGGTGCGCCAGGCGTGGGTGGCGTCCGTCAGCGGGGGTGCGTCCGCGCCGGTGACGAAGTCCAGCCGGCCGGAGCCGCCGGGGCCGAGCAGGTCCAGCAGTTCGGCGTCCAGCGCGGTGGGGTAGCGCAGGGCGGCGGCGATGGTGGCCGCGTGCCCTGCCTGGGCTTCGGCCAGGGCCTGGTTCAGCGGGCCGGAGGCCGGGGGGAAGGCCGACAGCAGCCAGCGTGCGGAGGCGGTGATGACGGGCGAGAGAGCGGTGGGCATGGTGGACCGTCCTGTGCGTGTGCCCGCCTGTCCTGGGGGTTCCGGTGTGGGTGATCCGGTCGCGGGCACTGCGCGCCCGGGCGGGGAGGTGCGTGGCGGACAACGGTACGGCGGCCTCCCGCGGGGGCGACAGGAGCTGCGTCACAGCCGGGGGCGGTGGGGCGGCGCAGCCGGGCCGGGGGCGCAGGGGGCCGGCTGCGTCCCTGGCGGCGGTAGGGAGCGTCGTCGTGGGGCTCTGCCGCGGTGCGGCTGCGGCAGGGAGACGCGCGTCACCTTCGTTGATGTCACACAGGAGCAGCCGGCCGGGGGCCTGGCCGGGCGCGGCCTAGCCGAGCATGCGGTCGAGGTTGAAGGCGGCGCTGATCAGGGCGAGGTGGGTGAAGGCCTGGGGGAAGTTTCCGCGCTGTTCGCCGGTGTGGCCGATCTCCTCCGCGTAGAGGCCGAGGTGGTTGGCGTAGGTGAGCATCTTCTCGAAGGCGAGGCGGGCCTCGTCCAGGCGGCCCGCGCGGGTGAGTGCCTCGACGTACCAGAAGGAGCAGATCGAGAAGGTGCCTTCCTCGCCCTGGAGGCCGTCGGGGCTGGCCTGGGGGTCGTAGCGGTAGACCAGGGAGTCGGACACCAGGTCCTCGCCGAGGGCGTCGAGGGTGGCGAGCCATTTGGGGTCGGTCGGGGCGATGAACTTCGCCAGCGGCATCATCAGCAGGGAGGCGTCGAGGATGTCGCTGTCCTCGTACTGGGTGAAGGCGTGGCGTTCGGCGGACCAGCCGTGGCTCATGATCCGCCGGTAGATCGTGTCGCGGACGGCGCCCCAGCGGACCATGTCGGCGGGCAGGCCGCGGTGCCGGGCCAGCCGCATGGCGCGTTCGATCGCCACCCAGCACATGAGGCGGGAGTAGAGGAACGTCTTGCGGCCGCCGCGGGTCTCCCAGACTCCCTCGTCGGGCTGGTCCCAGTGGTCGCACACCCAGTCGACGAGCTCGCTGATGCTGTCCCAGTGGGCGCTGGAGATGGGCTTGCCCCACTTGTCGTAGAGGTAGAGGGAGTCGACGAGTGCCCCGTAGATGTCGAGCTGGAGCTGGTCGACGGCGGCGTTGCCGACGCGTACGGGGGCTGAGCCGCGGTAGCCCTCGAGGTGGGGCAGTTCACGTTCGGGCAGGTCACGGCATCCGTCGATGCCGTACATGATCTGCAGGGGGCCGGTGGGTCCGGACGGGCCGTCGGGGGCGCGCTGGACGTGCTCGGTGACAAAGCCCATGAAGGCTTCGGCCTCGTCGGTGAAGCCGAGTCTGAGCATCGCGTACACGCAGAACGCGGCGTCGCGGATCCACACGTAGCGGTAGTCCCAGTTGCGTTCGCCGCCGATCTGTTCGGGCAGGCTGGTGGTCGGCGCGGCGACGATGGCGCCGGTGGGGGCGTAGGTGAGGAGTTTGAGGGTGAGGGCGGAGCGGTGGACCATTTCCCGCCAGCGGCCGCGGTAGCGGGACTGGGACAGCCAGCGGCGCCAGTAGCGCACGGTCGCGTTGAATTCTCTTTCCGCCTCGGCGACGGCGCAGAAGCGGGGGGCCACGTCGCCGCCGATCTTGTCGATGGTGAAGACGGCGGACTCGCCCTCGTGCAGTTTGAACAGGGCCCATACGTCCGGGCCATCGACCTCGATGGGCACGGTGGAGGTCAGGGCGAGGCGCAGCGAGGCGGAGGCGAACACCGCCTGGCCGGCCTCGGCGTGCACGGTGTGGGGTGCGGTGCCGTATTCGAAGCGGGGGGCGACGCGGGCGCGGAAGGGGAGTGCTCCGCGCACGCACACCACGCGGCGGATGAGGCGGTGGCGGTCGGCCTCGCGTGAGTCGTCGACGACGGGCATGAAGTCCTGGATCTCGCCGACTCCGTCGTCCGCGAAGAAGCGGGTGATCAGGACGTTGGTGTCGGGGAAGTAGAACTGTTTGGTGCGGGTGGGGACGTCGGGGGCGAGTTCGAAGGATCCGCCCCGTTCGGCGTCGAGGATCGAGGCGAAGACGCTGGGTGCGTCGAAGCGGGGGCAGCAGTACCAGTCGATGGTGCCGTTCGTGCCGACGAGGGCGGCGCTGCGCAGGTCGCCGATCAGGCCGTGCTCGGCGATGGGCAGGTAGCCGGGGGTGCCGGTGCCGCGGGGGCCGGTGTATGTCCGGTCACTGTCCTTCGCTCCGGCCTCAGGAGTCGCTTCAGCCACGTCAGCCTCCTTGGGCTTCGCCCGAGCCGCCCCCTGGTGTCCAGGCTAGGGCCTGTCCGGCGGATCAGGTCGGAGGGAAGTAACGGCGCCTCATCAGCGCAGGTGAGCGGGGTCTGGTGCGTCCAGCTGCAAGGCGGAGGAGGGAGTCGACGCGATGGGGGTCCCCCCTGCTCGAGCGAAGCCGAGAGCTCGGGGGAGTCGGCAACCGACGACAACGCCGCTGGGGGCACCCCCTGCTCGAAGAGCTCGGGGGAGGGCGTGCCAGACCCCGCGTCTGCGGCATGATCCGCCGGACAGGCCCTAGCGAGTTGTCGCACCCGTGGGCCTGCGGAGAGCGAGGGCTTACGGGCTTACGGGCTTGCGGGCTTACGGGCTTACGGGCTTGCGGGCTTGCGGGCTTGCGGGCTTACGGGCTTACGGGCTTACGGGCTTACGGGCTTGCGGGCTTGCGGGCTTGCGGGCTTGCGGGCTTGCGGGAGCGGATCAGGGCGGGGGTGGGGCGGCGACAGCCGTCACGCGCCGATCGTCTTCGGACCCACCCGTCCGTCCCTCTGCAAGAGCCCCTACCGCACTGACGCGCCCGCGCAGGCGTCGGCCCTCCCGTGGGGAGGCCGGGAGAGACGGCGCAGCCCCGCGCCGGTGGGTCGGCGAACCGGTCCGCGCGGTCGTCACCGCGGCAGAGCACACCGGGCGATTCGTACGGCCAGGTCTTGGCCCTCGGCACGACGGCGGCCCCGGCTCCCCGGCCAGCAGACCCTGGCCGAGCGGCGGACCCGGGAGGCCCGCGAACCCGAAGCGCCGTTCGGCACGGCCGGGCCGCCCTCGAGAACCTCCGCCCCAAAGCCGCCCACGCGGGCATCAAGTCCAGCCAGACCACTACGACGACCAAGAATCGTCATGGCAGCACCACGACCACCACCACGACCGAGACCATCACCAAGAACAACAAGTTCCGCCATCATCACGACAACGGCGACAAGAACCTCGTGCTCATCCCCCAGTAACGCGCGCACCGCGGCAGGACGCAGCGAACGGGCCGGCCGGGTGTCCATCACCCCCGGTTGGTGTGACTGAGCGCTTCAGTTGGCCCGATCGGCCAACTGAAGCGCTCAGTCTGTACAACCTTGGTTACGCGTGTCTCAGGCCACGAAGGCCGGTACTGCAGGCGCTGACCAGTACTCGCCCACCCACGCTTCCAGGGACGTCAGCCCGGGGTGCTGTGCACGCAGCGTCGCCAGGTCGGCCTTGAAGCCGACCGTGTTGAACCAGTCGAACATGGCGGCCAGCTCCTCGCTGTGGGCGCGTACCTGCTCGATCGGCTGGGAGGTGAAGCGCACCGGACGGGCGGCGGTGCGAGCGAAGGCTTCGGCCAACTGCGGGCCGGTCAGCTCGTCTGCGGCGATCTCGACGGTGCGCCCCAGGTAGTCGGCCGGGGTGTCGAATGCGTCGGCGGCGATGCCTCCAATGTCGCCCGGGGTGATCATCTGGAGCTTCGTGTCCGGGGCCAGCGCCATCGTCAGCGTGAGCTCGCCGTCCACCCACTGGGGGCCCAGGTGCTCGAAGTTGGTGATGAAGAAGGTTGGCCGCAGGATCGTCGCGGGCAGACCGAGCGCCGTGATGTGCCGCTCGACTTCGCCCTTACTGGCGAAGTGCTGCACCTGGCCGGGGCGGTCGGCGCCATCGACCGAGCTGTAGACGAAGTGCGCGACACCCGCGCGGGCGGCCGCCTCCGCGACGGCCTCACCCTGCCGGATCTCGCCGGCGAAGCCGTCCGGTCCAGCAAAGGTCTGCACGCTGAACACGCCGTACGCGCCGCGCAGGGCCGCATCCAGCGATGCCACATCGTCCAGGTCACCGCGGACCAGGACGGCGCCGGCCTCCTTCAGCGCCAGCGCCTCGGGCTTATTCGGGTCACGGACCAGTGCGTGCACCGTCCAGCCGCGAGACAGCAGTGCGCGCGCGGTGGCGCCACCCTGCCTCCCAGTCGCACCAGTCACCACAATGACGCGGTTGTCAGACATCTAAGGCTCCTCGATAGCGCAGGTCCTGGGTGCCTTAAGTGGCATCCCTCGGTGCCCAGAACCCTGCTCCCTCAACCAAGATTGAGGTCCAGCCCCTGTGATCTACATCATGGCCGCCAGGCTGCTCGTTGCCCCGCTCCACGGGCCAACCATCACGCTCAGCGGGCCAACTTGGGCGCTAAAGGGCCAACTGAAGCGCTCAGTCACAGTTGGTGATCCGGTCCGCGGATCCTGTCGCAGTGGCGGTCAGCAGACCGCGGGCTGGGCGGGCAGGTTGAAGACGCGGCCCGGAGACGATCTTCGTGATCGCCTCACCAAAGAGGGTGCCGGGCTCCGCGGTGTGGATTCCGTGGCTTCCTGCTTCTTCGCGTTGGGTCCCGGACGGCGCGGTGAGGACCGTACGGCACCGGCCGGCCGGTGCGGCGCGGGCGGACGGTGTGGGCCGGACGGCGTGGTCCTGACGGACAGGCCGTGCGGGCAACCGGCCTGCGGGCACGGATTTGTGACGGCCTGTCAGCCATGGCGGCCGCATGCCGGCCGCCGGATCGGGCCCGTGCAACCGCCCGCCCTCACTTGATCGTCCCCGCCCCCGGGGAACCGTGACGGGAGGGGATCACGTGGTGCGAGGTCACATACGTCTTGAGGACGAGGGCCGGGGGGAGATGACGTGAGTGTCCTGCTCTGTCTGCTGGTCGTCCTGGTCGCGGTCGTCTCCGGCGTGGTGTTCCTGGGCCGGGGACTGGCCTGTGTCGGGAGAGGCGGGCTCGCGCGCTCGCTGCGCGGTCTCGCGTATGTCGTCGCGGCGGGCGCGGCCGTGATGTACGCCTGGGGAATGCTGTACGTCGCGGGCGCGGCGCTGGACGCGGAGGACGGCGGGGCGGACTCGTCGCCCATCCGGCCGTGCCGCACGGGCGTGCGGGAACGCGACTACTGGATCGACGACTACCACGTCTGGTGGGTGCCGGTCCGGTTCGTGTGCCATCGAAGCGACGGGACCACCTACGACCGGGAGGTCCCCGGATACGTGAACCCGGCGCTGGCCGGCCTCACGGTCACCGGAGCGGCCCTGGCCGTATCCGCCCGGTCCGTGTCCGCCCGGTCCGTGGACGAGCGCGCGCGGAGGCCGTGAGCATGCTGCTGTTCTACGCCGTGCCGCTGATCAGCCTCTTCCTGTGCGCGGCCGGATCGGTTGCGTACCTTCTGTGGGCGGCCCTGCGTCGTCCGTCCCGGCAGGTCCGCTGGGCCGTCATCGGCGCGGGTGTGGCGGTGCTCGGATACGCGGGTGCCGTGGTGTACGGGCTGGCCTTCACCGATCCCGTGCAGGTGTGCGGCCAGAAGACCCTCGACAACGACTTCCCGCTGGTGCGCGTGCGCGTGGACGCCTTCCCGCCCGACGTCGCCTGCTACTGGAGCGACTCGGGGGCCTATGGGCCGTCGCACCCCACGGTCCTGGGCACGTGGGTCATGTGGGCGGGCACCGGGGTTCTGGTCGTGGCCCTCTCCGTCATCCTGATCGGGCGGAGGTCGCGGGCCTCGCGCTGGGTGCGGGCCGGTGCGATCTGGTCGCCGTTGGTGGCCGTCATGATCTGGGTGACCGGTGTCGGCCCCGCGATGGAACTCTCACGGACCGAGCTCTACGACGAGTGCCTGCACGACAAGACGGTCCCGCCGGAAACCAAGCTGATCCGGATCGACGTACTGGACATCGAAAGAACGGTCTTTCCGCCCTCCCTCACCTGCACCTACTCCGACAGCGAGGCCGACCTCCTCGCACCCGAGCGGACCGGCCTGCTCGGGTGCGGCGTCGCCTTCGTGGCGTTTACGGGGGCCGCCCTGTCCCAGGCCGCACGAGCGGGCCGGTCCAGGCCGGCCATGTGAGACGGGCCGGGCATGGCCCTCTACCACCGGAGTGATGCCGGAACGGCGCCGACGTGCCGCTGCTGACGGGGCCGGGCCGAGAGGAGTTCGGCCCGGGCCGGTGAGCAGCGGCGGTGCAGCGCGGCGGTCACATCGCGGTCGCGGGGAGCGTGGCGGTCACGGCCTCAAGGAGCGTGGTGGTCACAGGCCCAGGGAGATGGCCAGCCGGGTGAGTTCGGCGGTGCTGTTGATGTTGAGCTTGGCCCGGATACGGCGGAGGTAGGCGTCGACGGTGTGCTTGGAGAGTCCCATGTGGCGGGCCGTCTGCAGGTAGGTGCGCCCTGCGGCGATATGTCGCAGCGTCTCCTGCTCGCGGGGGGCCAGCGCGGGGAGGGGGGCTTCGGCGCGCGACGTGGCGAGTGTGAGGCTCATGGGATTTCCTCCGACGTGTCGGCTCGGTCGTCGCTGCTCACACCCTTGAAAGCAGGGGACATATGACCGAATAAGGCTTTTTGTCCGCTTTACATAAAGGGTGGCCGGGGGACTTCATGACGGTGTCCGCCGACTGTCACAGGCCTGTCACAGGGAATCCCCGCGGGTTTGCGGCGGCGCGGTCACGGACGGGGCGGCGGGCCGCGCCCCCGGTGACGGCGCCGGGTTGGTGCTCCGTGCCCCCCGGGATCATGCTTGTCAGGAGAGCCCCCGGCCGTGCAGGTTCCCGAAGGGCGAGATGAGCGGCGATGGAGCGACTTCCCACCCATCCTGGTGAGCGGCCACACGAGTCGGACGCCTCCCCCGGTCCGGCCCGCACGGCCTCTCCCACTCCCCCTCCCCCGGCCACCGCCGCCGTCGACGCGCGGGGCATCGTGACGGAGTGGAGCGAAGGCGCCCGGCAGTTGCTCGGCTACCCGCCCTCGGAGATCGTGGGACAGCCCGCCGCCCGTCTGCTCGCCGACGACGCCGGCGCGGCCGGCGCGGCGGTGCTGCGGGACGCGGCCGGACGGGAGCGGTGGAGCGGCACCGTGGCACTGCGGCACCGCGACGGCCGCCGGCTGCGGCGGGAACTGCTGGCGCACCGCCGTACGACGGACGGCCCCGTCGCCGAGTGGCTCGTGGTGTCCGCCGTGACCGGCACACCCGAGGGGCAAACGCCCGCCGGCACGCCCGAAGGAGAAGCAGCCGGGGGCGGGATGCCCGGGAACGAGGCGGCCGGGAGCAGGGCGGCCGGAAGCGGGACGTCCCGGAGCGAGGCGTCCGGGAGCGGGACGTACGGAAGCGAGACGGCCGGGAGCGGGCGGCTGGGGGAATGGGCGTTTCACCAGGCGCCCTGTGTCATGGCCGTCTTCGACGCGGACCTGCGGCTGGTGCGGGCCAACGCCGGTATGGAGCAGGTGCTGTCCCTCACCGAGGACCGGATGCGCGGGCTGCGTCTGCCGGAGATCGTGCCGCATCCGGTGAGCGACGAGACCGAGGCGAAGATGCGCCGGGTGCTGGAGGACGGCGGCCCGCAGCAACTGCGGGCGGGCGCCGGCCCCGCGGGCACCGGGGCAAACGACGGCTGGTCGACCACCCTCGTCCCGCTGAAGGACCCCGCCGGGCGCGTGCGCGCGGTGTGCCTGGCGGCGCACCAGCGGTTCCAGGAGCGTCTCGCCCGGCAGCGGATGCTCCTGCTGAGCGAGGCCTCGACCCGCATCGGCACCACCGCGGACAGCGGGCGCACCGCGCAGGAACTGGCCGACATCGCCGTCCCCCGGCTCGCGGACTTCGCCGCCGTCGATCTGCTGGACGCCCCCCGGCACGGCGGCGAGCCCTCCCCCGCCGCCCCGGCCAGGCCCCTCGCCACGACCCGTACCGCGGTGCGCTCGGTCCTCGACGACGGCCCCACCGCCTCCGCGGCGGGCACAAAGACCCTCTACCCGGCCCTGTCACCGGTGGTCCGGTGCCTGGCCCAGGGCCACGGCGCCCTGTACGACACGGCCGACCCCGACCTCCTCCGGTGGGCGCGGCAGGATCCGGGGGCCGCCCGGCTCCTGGGCAGCGAAACGCACTCGGTGATGGTGGTGCCGATGCGGGCCCACGGCGCCACGCTCGGCGTGGCCCTCTTCGGCCGGCACCGGCGCGCGGAGCCCTTCGAGGCGGACGACCTGTGGCTGGCCGAGGAACTCACCGCCAAGGCGGCCGTCAGCATCCACACCACCCGCCGCGACAGCCGCGAGCACACCAGCACCATGACCCTGCAGCGCAGCCTGCTCCCGCAGACGCTGCCCGACCAGGGAGCCCTGGACATCGCCACCCGCTATCTGCCCGCCGGCACCCGGGCCGGCGTGGGCGGCGACTGGTTCGACGTCATCCCGCTGTCCGGTGCGCGGGTGGCCCTCGTCGTGGGCGACGTGGTCGGCCACGGCATCCGCGCCTCCGCCACCATGGGCCGGCTGCGCACCGCGGTGCGCACCCTGGCCGACGTCGACCTGCCGCCCGACGAACTGCTCACCCACCTCGACGACCTCGTCCTGCACCTGTCCGCCGACGAGGGCGGCACGGACGACACCGCCGAGAGTGCCGGGGGCATCGGCACCACCTGCCTGTACGCGGTCTACGACCCGGTCTCGCGCCGCTGCGCCCTCGCCCGGGCCGGCCATCCGCCGCCCGCCGCGGTCACCCCGGACGGCGCCGTCCGCTTCCTCGACGTCCCGGCCGGCCCGCCGCTGGGCCTGGGCGGCCTGCCGTTCGAGACCTTCGAGACCGAACTGCCCGAGGGCAGCCTCCTGGCCCTCTACACCGACGGTCTGCTCGCCGCCCGCGACCACGACATCGACGAGGCGCTGGACAAGATGTTCGCCGCCCTCGCCCGCCCCGCGAAGACCCTCGACACGGTCTGCGACAGAGTCCTCACCGCCATGCTGACCCACCGTCCCGACGACGACATCGCCCTGCTCGTCGCCCGCACCCGGGCCCTGCACGCCGACCGGGTCGCCGCCTGGGACCTGGCCTCCGACCCGGCCGTCGTCGCCCGGGCACGCAAGCACGCCACCGAGCAGCTGACCGCCTGGGGGCTGGACGACGCCGCCTTCATCACCGAACTGACGGTCAGTGAACTGGTCACCAACGCCATCCGCTACGGCCGGCCGCCCATCCAGCTGCGGCTGATCCACGAGGACTCCACGCTGACCTGCGAGGTCTTCGACTCCAGCAGCACCGCCCCGCACATGCGGCGCGCCCGGACCTTCGACGAGGGCGGGCGGGGCCTGCTGCTGGTCGGCCAGCTCGCCCGGCGCTGGGGCACCCGGCACGCCCTCACCGGCAAGACCGTCTGGGCCGAGCAGTCCCTCTCCCCCGGCTGACCGCCGCCCGCACGGGGCCGCGGCCGCTAGGGCCTGTCCGGCGGATCAGGTCGCAGGAAACGGGCGGGACCTCATCGACGCCGGTGAGCGGGGCTTGGTGCGTCCAGCTGCAAGGCGGAGGAGGGCGACGACGCGATGGGGGTCTCCCCTGTTCGAGCGAAGCCGAGAGCTTGGGGGAGTCGGCAACCGACGACAACGCCGCTGGGGGCACCCCCTGCTCGAAGAGCTTGGGGGAGGGCGTGCCAAGCCCCGCGTCTACGGCATGATCCGCCGGACAGGCCCTAGAGGCGCACGACGACCAGGGCGACGTCGTCGCGTCCGCCGCTGCTGACACCGAGGCGGGCGAGCAGCGTGTCGGCCAGGCGTTCGGGAGCAAGACGGGTGTGGCGGGTGAGCGTGTCGGTGAGCCGGCGCAGGCCGACGTCGATGTCCTCCCCCCGGCGTTCGACCAGCCCGTCGGTGTAGAGCACGAGGGTGTCTCCCGGGATGTAGGGCAGCTCGGCCTGGGGGCGCGACACATGACGGGGGCGGGCGCCCAGCGGGGGGTCGGTGGCCTGGTCGAGCAGGCCGAAGGAGCCGTCGGGATGCACGAGGACGGGCGGGAGATGGCCGGCGCTGCTGTAGCGGATGCGGTGGACCCGGTTGTCGATGACGGCCTCGGCCGCGGTGGTGGCCAGCGCCCCTTCCACCGAGCGGGCATACAGGCCCAGCACCTCCAGCGCTCTGGCCGGCTCGTGCAGGGCGCGGACCGCCGCGGACAGGGCGCTGCGGAGCATGCCCATCGTCGCGGCGGCCTCCAGGCCGTGCCCGACGACGTCACCGACGGCCACGGCGAAGCCGCCGGGCAGATCGACCACGTCGTACCAGTCGCCGCACACGTTCAGGGACCCGGCGGCGGGCATGTAGCGCACCGCGATGTCCTGGTGGCCCGCCAGGTCGGGCGAGTGCAGCATGGCCTCCTGCAGGGTGACGGCGACCTGGCGTTCCCGGGCGTGTGCCTTGCGCAGTTCGTCGTTCAGCTGCTGCAGTGCGCGCGCCCGCGCATACAGCTCGGCCTCCATCGCCTCCCGCTCGCCCAGCACGCTGATTCTCTGCGCGCGCTGGGGGCGGGACAGGACGAACTCGGTCACGTCCTCCACCCGGTGGATGATCCACTCCACCTGTCCGTCCGGCCCGAGCACCGGGGTGTTGATCGGCGACCACCAGCGCTCCTCGAACTCGCCCGGACGGCCGGTGACGGGGATGTCGTACTTCTGCACCGCCATGGTGTCCGGTTCCTTCGAACGCAGCACCCAGTGCAGGGAGGCGTTCAGATTCCGCACCCCGTCGGCGCCCGGGTCCGCGGGGTTGTCGGGGAAGGCGTCGAACAGGTACCGCCCGACCAGTTCCGTCCGGGGGCGGCCGGTCGCCAGGAGGTAGGCCTGGTTGACGTCCACGATCACCAGGTCGCGGCCCAGCACCAGGTACGGGCTGGGGGTGGCGGCGAACAGCGCCCGGTAGTCGATCCGCTCCCTCACCACACGCTCTCCCTACCGCCCCGACATCACGGTCCTCACCCCGCCCACGAACCCACTCGACCACGACACGTGGCCGCCCGCGCTGCGGAACCCCCGGCCCGAGTCCGCCGCCGGCTGGACCGTGCCGCTGGGCGGCCGTTCCATCGGAGGGTGGCTCCTTTACGTATCGACGTGCACGCCCATCTGTGGACCGCGGGTTATCTCGAGCGCCTGAGGAAGTCCGATACGGGTACCCAGCGCGGGATCGGCGCCGACGCGACCGCGGCCGATCTGAACCGTCGTTTCGCGCTGATGGACCGGGCGGGCATCGACCTCCAGTCTTCCTGCGGGCCGTGGACCACATCGCCGACTCGGGGCTCACCCCGGAGGAAGCCACGATGATCCTCGACACCAACGCGGCGAACCTGCTCGGCCTGTCCGCGCCCTGACCCCGCGGGCGCAACCACTCCCACCGCATCGCGGGCCAAGCCCCCGGGGGGCGTCAGCCGGCGCCGCCGGTGCCGCCGCGGCCGCCCATGCCGCCGCTCTCACAGCCGAGCCCGAGGCAGATCCCGCCGGTGCCGCCCTTGCCGCCGCGGCCGCCGTCGCCGGTGCCCACCGCGGCTCCGCCCGTGCCGCCGGTGCCGCCGTTGGCGCTGCCGCCGCAGATCCCGGCGCAGATCCCGCCCTGGCCGCCGATACCGCCCTCGCGGCCCGGCGCGCCGGTCGTGCCGGTGCCGCCGTTGGCGCTGCCGTTGCACAGCCCGGCGCAGATCCCGCCCTGGCCGCCGTTGCTCCCGTTGACGGTCCCGTTGCAGTTGCCCGCACACACCCGGTCACCGATCCGCACGCTGCCGTCGCCCACCTTGACGGTGCCGAACTGGCCACTGCCGAACTGACCGCTGGCGAACTGGCCGCTGGCGAACTGGCCGCTGCCCGGCCGGCTGCCGCCGCCCGGCTGGGCGCCGTCGGCGGGGAGCTGCCGGGCGGCGGCCACCACGGCCGTATGGCTCTGCGGCATCGGCGCGGCCATCGCGGCCGGCGCCAGCGCGCCGGCCGCCACACCGGCGGTCAGGACGGTCGAGACCGTGAGACCGAGACGGACCTTCCAAGAACGCATACGCATGACATTCCTCTTCCCAAAGAATTATTTTCCGTACCGCGGTTTCCGCTGTATCGAATAAACCCGGTCAAGGGCCTCGCCGTCACGGCCCGGGAATTCGGGGCTTGACAGGAACGCCCCGGCCCGCACCGGGCCGGGGCGTCGAAGGAAGTTCCTCAGGAGCCGAAGAGGGAATTCAAACCCATCAGCGCGGCCCAGTCCCCGTCGCGGAACTGCTTGTCCCAGGTGTCGAACTCCTTCTCGGAGATCTTGTACTTCTTGGCGACGTCGGCCTTCTTCGCCTGCCCGGACTCCACGGTCAGCACGATCCGTATCTTGTCCACGCCCGTGAGCTCCGACTTGGGCTTGTCGGGCAGGTCGTCGAACTTGAAGCAGCCGAACTGGCCGGGCTTGCCGGGCTCCCCCGGCTGACCGGGCTCACCGCCCTTGCCGCCTTCCCCGCCCTTCCCGCCTTCCCCGCCATGGCCGCAGTGGGACGGGTCGGCCGGGGCCATCTGGCTGGTGCCTGTGGTGACACCCGGCGCCGCCTGGGCTGCGCACGCGGTGCCGGTGGCGAGGGCCACCGAGGCCACCGCCAGGACGAGCGGACGCTGCCAGCGAGTTCTGGACATGGGGGTTCTCCGTTTTCCTTGAGCGAGGTTGTGGTTCTGCGGGCGCAGCGCCGGCCGTCCGGCTCCGCGTCCTGGTCAATGGGGGTGCGGGGGTGAGGAGGTGAGGGGGTGAGGGGCCGGGGGGCGGAGGCTGTGCGGGCCTCCGCCCCGCCGGGGCGAAACGGTCAGAAGATGCTGCCGCCGCCGGCGCCACCGCCGCCGCCCAGGCCGCCGAAGAGGACGCCGAGCCCGCCCGCGCCGCCCTTGCCGCCGTTGCCGCCCTGGAAGACACCGAAGCCGCCGTTGCCGCCCTTGCCTCCGTTGCCGCCGATGACACCGTCGCCGCCGGAGCCGCCGGAGCCGGCGCTGCCGCCGAACAGGCCGGTGCCGCCGTCACCGCCCCTGCCTCCGTTGCCGCCGATGACACCGTCGCCGCCGCCACCACCGCCGCCGCCACCGCCGCCGGACAGGATGCCGTCGCCTCCGTTGCCGCCCTTGCCTCCGTCACCGCCGACGCCCAGGACGCTGCCGCCGCCGGAGCCGCCGGAGCCCCCGCCGCCGCCGACGAAGCCGCCGCCTCCGGCGCCGCCGTCACCGCCGGCACCGCCGCCGTGGACGAAGCTCACGACATGCGCGGCAGGCATCGGGGCGGCCATCGCGGCGGACGCCGGAAGGACGATGCCCCCGGTGATCACCGCGGCCGAGGCGGCGAGGGTCGCGAGGCGGAAGCCCCGGCGCTTGGAACGGGCATCGCTGTGGGTGTGAAAAATACGGGTCATGGGTTTTCTCCTACCGATTAGGTGGACTCTTCTGTCCGCCCCGTAAATTCGGGACGACAGTCGGCGGACCGTTTTACCGGGACCGCCGTACCGGGATAGTTCGCGGTTTCGGTGAAAGAGAAAACCCTCTGCCGAAGATTTCCGTCCTACCGTCCTGCCTCATTTATTTTCCGGATTTCCTTTCCGGTGAGGCCCGCACTTCAAGTAGGCCCCACGGGCACCGCACGGTCACGTTCCGAGGAGTCGTGACTTGACCCAGCGGGACGAGTCGGGTAAGGCGCGCAAAAGACGCCGCACGGTGGTCCTGGGACCACCGTGCGGCGTATGTGCGCCAGCGCTGCTAGGACCCCTCGGGGCCGGGCGGTTGCTGCTGCTCTTGCTGCTGCTCTTGCTGTTGCTCTTGCTGCTGTTGCTCTTGCTGCTGCTGTTGCTGTCCTGTGTCGGCGGGCGGGGGTCCGGAATTCTGGGGCGCCGTGTTCTGGGGCGCGGAAGGCTCGGGCGCGGAGGACAAGGGCGCGGAGGACAGGGGTGCCGAGGACAGGGGCGGAGGCGCTGAGGTCTGGGGCGCGGACGTCTTTGGCTCGGGCTGCGAGGAGGGCGGCTCGGAGGACGGGGCCTGCGGCTTCGAGGACTCCTCGGACGACGGCGCCGACTGCTGCGACGACGACGGTGACGACGGCTGGGAGGAGCCCGGTGAGGACGGCCCGGACGACGGAGAGGACGGCTTGCCCGACTCCGACGAGGACTTGTCCTTCGACGGTGACGACTCCTTGCCGGACTTCGACGACTCGGAGGGCTTGGAGGGCTTGGAGGGCTTGCCCGACTCCGACGACTTGCCCGACTCGGAGGACTTCGACGGCTTGCCCGACTCCGACGGCTTGGAGGGCTTGCCCGACTCGGAGGACTTCGACGGCTTACCCGACTCCGACGGCTTGGAGGGCTTGCCCGACTCGGAGGACTTCGACGGCTTACCCGACTCCGACGGCTTGGAGGG
>NZ_JAGXJM010000041.1:0-57310 GCF_019091445.1 Streptomyces sp. GbtcB7 | reverse complement strand
CTTGCCCGACTCGGAGGACTTCGACGGCTTGCCCGACTCCGACGGCTTGGAGGGCTTGCCCGGTCCCTGCGAGGTGTTGCCGTTCGAGGGTGTCTGTTCCCTGCCCGGCGTGGAGGGCTTCGGTGGCGGCGGGGGCGGTGTCGTCTTCTTGTCGTGCTCGCCGCGGTGGTCGCCCTGGTCTCGGGTGAACCATTCGCCCTTCTTCTGGCCCGCCACGACGAACTTCTTCACCGGGCGGGGCGCCGGCGCGACGACGACCACGTGCGAGGGCCGGTAGCCGGACCACGACTGGCCCACCGGCCTGGGGGCGGCACTCTGCTGCGCGGCCGCCGGTGTCAGCGGGTTCCCGCAGGCGCAGCGCACCCGCGGTACCCCGCGGTCGTCGACCAGGACGGCGGTCCCCGCCTGCAGCACGGCCTGATAGGTGGTGGCGGAACCGTTGCGGTAGCCGTGGTTGGTGACCCGGGTGTCCGCCCGGAGCTGTACGGGGGTGAGGGTGCGCAGATAGCCGGGGACGGCGGAGGGCTGGATGCCCAGCACCGAGGCGAAGGCCGCGTTCTTCGACGGGTCCGCCTTGAGAGCGGTGATCTGCTTCTCCACGTCGCAGCTGGCGACGTTGCGTGTCCCGCCGTAGAGGCCGGGGGCGTCACCGCTCACGCTCTGTACCGCGTTGCCCGTGCCCGTGGAGGGCAGCGAGGGTGTCGCCGTCGGCGCGGTGCCCTCCTTCGCGGTCGACTCCGTGAACGGGTCCGCGCCCGTGCTCCCGGCGGACTGCAGGAAGACCTCGCCCCGCTGCTGGTTCGAGGTGCCGTCGGAGCGGGTGAACACGAGGATCAGGGCCACCGCCGCCACGATCGCGGTGGCGACCACGGCCACCCGGGGCGCGGACTTCCACCACGGGTGGTGCGGGCCCTCGTCGCCGCCCCCGCCCCCGCCGCCGGGTCCGCCGGGCGGTCCGGCCGGCGGTCCCGACCGCCCGCCGCCGGGGCGGGTTTCGGCCTCCGGGGGTGTGGGCCGGTCCGGCTGGGAAGGCTCCGCCAGCGGCCCCGATGGAGGACCTTTGGGACGGCCGGACGACGGTTGGGACGACGACGGTTCGATGCTCACGAGCTCCACTCCCGGCATCGGGGCCTGCGGCACACAGGCCAGCGGCACAGCCTCAGGAAACCCGCAACACAACCTCCTGCCGTCGGCCCCGCGCCCGCCCCCTCGCCCTCCGCCCGTCGGTTCCTCTTCACACCATTGTGTGCGGCCGTCCCGCACACCTCGCAAGCCGACGGCCCCGCACCCCGGCAGGAGCGGGCAGGGCCGGACCGGGGGCGGCGGCGTACGGCCGGACGGGCGTACGGCGTGCCCCGACCGGGTGTAGGGCGTGCGGCTATCCGGGGGTACGGCCGAAGACCGGCCGGGCCCACTGCGGCGGATCCGGCACCGGATCGGGTGCCCGCGCGGCTTCGGCGACCGCGGGGACCACCTGGGTCGGCGCGTGCACGTCCTTGCCGACAGCGGCAGCGGCACCCGCGCCGCTCGCGGCGGCCCGCAGTGCCGCCACGAACTCCAGGCAGGAGTCGTAACGGTCCTCGGGGACCTTCGCCAGGGCCTTGGCCAGCACGCCGTCCAGCGCCGGCGGGATGCCCGGCCGTTGCTCGCTCAGGGGCGGCGGCTGGTCGTACTGGTGCGCCCACAGCAGCGCCATGTCGTCGTCCCGCTGGAAGGGCGGGCCGCCCGCGAGGGTTTCGTAGACGACGCAGGCGAAGCCGTACAGGTCGCACCGGCCGTCCACCGGGCGGCCCGAGATCTGCTCCGGGGCCACGTAGTCGAGCGTGCCGACGAACTCGCCGACGGTCGTGAACCCGGTCAGCGACAGCGACTTCTTCGTCAGCCCGAAATCCGTGAGGTAGACGTACTCGGGATGATCACTGTCCGTGCCCCGGGCCACCAGGATGTTGCCGGGCTTGACGTCCCGGTGCACCAGGTCGTGTTCATGGGCCGCGTCCAGCGCCGACGCCACCTGCCCGGCGATCCGCAGCGCGGTCGCCACCGGCAGCGGGCCGTCCCGGTCGAGCAGGGCCCGCAGGTCCAGCCCCGAGACGTACCGCATGGCGATGTACAGGACACCGTCCGTCTCACCAGCCTCGAAGACCGGCACGATGTGCGGGTGGTCGATGGCGGCGGCCACCAGCGACTCGTGCGTGAAGCGGCGCCGGAAGGTGTCGTTGCGGGCCAGTTCCGGGGCGAGCAGTTTCAGCGCGACCGTACGGTCCAGACGCAGGTCCTTGGCGCAGTACACGACGGCCATGCCCCCGCGGCCGATCTCGCGCTCCACCCGGTAGCCCGCGATCTGCGCCCCGATCAGGCCCGAGGCCCGGCCGGAGTACAGCTCCATGCCCCCCGACGCCGCACCCATCACACACCGCCGCCGGCCCACCGTGCGAGCGCCCCGGGACAGCCCCCCGCGCCGCCGGAACCGACTCCCGGAGCGGGTCCCGGCGCAGCCGTGTGGACGGGCCGCTCACCCATGCCCGAATTCTATCCAGCGCTTTCTCCGGGCGCTTGATCACGCCCGTCCGCGGACGGGCGTCCCGGACGCATCCTTCGGATTCGGATTCGGGGTCGGGGTCGGGGTCAGGGTCAGGGCGGGGGTCAGGGTGGGGGTCAGGGCGTGGGGCACAGGGTCAGGTGGCGGCGGGCGGACGGCCGGGGCCGGGGCCCCGCGGGCGGGACCGGGGCCGGGGCAGAGGCAAGGGCCGGAGTGGGGGCGAGGGCGGGAGGGAGGGTGCGGGCGGGGCGGGGGCGTTGCGCGGCGGTCTCCTCGCGGACGACTTCCCGCAGGGCGTGGCCGAAGCGGGCGATGTCCTGGGGGGTGGTGTCGGGACCGAGGGAGGCGCGCAGGGCGGTGGTGGCGCCGGAGCGGGGCAGGTGGAGCGGGGTTTCCTGCGCGACCGTCTTCCATACGACGACACCTCGGGCCGCCAGCCGGCGGCGGACGAGCGCGGCGGGCAGGTCGCGGTGGCGGAAGGCGAGGATGGCGGACTGGACCCGGCCGGGGGCGATCAGTTCGGTGCCGGGGCACTCCTCGACGGCGGCGCGCAGGGCGGGCAGGAGCCCCTGCCCGGCCAGGCCGGCGGGCCCGTCGGTGGTGGCCGTGGCGGTGGTGGCGGTGTGGTGGGCCAGGGCGGCGTTCAGGCCCGCGACGGCCGCGTTCGGCGGCAGGGGGCGGTGGGCGGCGGCGTCCTCGAACGCGGCACGCAGCCGGGGCGCCAGGAAGGCGAACCCGACGGCGTAGGGGCCGCGCAGGAACCGCCAGCCGTCCCCCGTCAGCAGCTGGCAGCCGATGCGGCCGGCATCCACGGGGAGCTGGCCGACGGAGTAGGAGGCGTCGACGGCGTACACGCACCGGTACGGGGCGAGGATCTGCCCGATCTCCTCGACCGGGTTGACGATTCCGCAGCCGGAGGGGACGTGGACGACCGAGACGAGGGCGACGTCGTCGTCGATGTGCCGGGCCATCCACTCCAGGTCCAGGTCCCCGTCCTCGCGCAGCGGGACGACCTCCACCGTGCAGCGGGTGCGGTCGCGCAGGGCGTAGAGGGCGGTCAGGCGGGCGGCGCTCTCGTAGGGGGTCGTCCAGACGCGCTCGCCGCGGCCGGGGGCGAGGCGGGAGACCAGCGCGTCGAAGGCGCCGGCGGCGTCCGTGACGACGGCGGTGTCGGCGGCCGGGACGCCGAGCAGGGCGCCGAGGCGCTCGTGGACCTCGGTGCGCAGGATGTCCTCGAGGTCCTCCTCGAGTTCGTGCGGGCCGTAGCGGTCCTCGCGGCTCGCGCAGTCGGCGACGAGTGCGCGGACGGGGGCGGGCATGGTGCCCCAGCCCGCCGTGTCCAGGTGGACCGTCCGGCCCTCCTGGTCCGCGGGCTCCATGCCGTCCGTGGCCGTGCCGTACGCGTGGTCCGTGCCGTACGTGTGGTCCCTGTGGTCCGTGGATGACGGCGTCGCGTTCATTTCCGGGGCCTCCCCCCGCTGTCGCCAAATATTGCCAACTCGCTTGGCAATACATTGCCTAGCGTGAGGCCGTGATGGCAACGGGGGCTCCGGCGGCGCTCTAGCGGAGGGGCCGCGAAAGTGCTGTTCAACCCCCTCGGGTCCGGCTCCGTACGGCCCTCGGAGCGGGGTGTTTGACAAACATTGCCAGGCATCCGCGCAGGCGGTACGGCGTCTCTCGCCGGCCTCCAGCCCATCTCCAGCGAATACCGAGCAGATCCCGAGGAGGCGTTGCCAAGCTTCTTGGCAAGAAGTTACCAACGCAGATTCGCTTCATTGCCACGGAGGAGCTGTCATGAAGAACCTCGTCGCCCGCCTCGCCGTCACCGCCGCCGTCGCCTCCGCCGTACTCACCGCCGGCGGCATCAGCACCGCCGCGGACGGCATCGGCTGGCCCAAGGCGGCGAGCACCACGACCGCCTCCTCCTCCATCGGCTGGCCCAGGACGGCCGGCACCGTCTCCGCCGCCTCCGCGGAGGGCAACATCGGCTGGCCCAAGGCCACCACCACCGTCTCTGCCACCGACGACATCGGCTGGCCGAAGGTCACCGTCGTCTCGGCGAACGGCGACATCGGCTGGCCCAAGGCCACCGCCACCACCGTCTCCGCCACCGACGACATCGGCTGGCCCAAGGCCACCACCACCGTCTCTGCCACCGACGACATCGGCTGGCCGAAGGTCACCGTCGTCTCGGCGAACGGCGACATCGGCTGGCCCAAGGCCACCGCCACCACCGTCTCCGCCACGGACGACATCGGGTGGCCGGTCGCGGGCGGCAGCGCGGCCGTCTGAGGATGCCGCCCGCCCTCGTGCGGCCGCCCCGTCCCCGCGCGTGCGGAACGCTTCTCCGCCGCCGCTCCCCGTACGACGTCCACCGGACGACCACCCGCCGAACCCGTGAGGCCCCCGCCGGCAGCAGCACCGTGGCGGGGGCTTCGGTCATGTCCCGGGGCGGGCATGCGGCCTGAGCGGGCGTCCACGGCAACTCGAGCGGGATGCGGCACGGTGCTGCCCGGAGCACCGCTTCGCCTCTCCCGTGTCCCGGAAGGAAGTCGCCCAATGGCCCACGCACCGTGGAACGCGAAATTCGAGGACGTCCTGCGCCAGGGCCTGCCGGGACTCGGCAAGGACAAGGAGCCCGCCGCCGACGTCCCGATGGAGGCCTACGGGCTGGACTCCATGGCGCTCATCGGCATCGTCAGCGCGCTGGAGTCCGCGTTCCGCATCAGCCTCGCCGGCCAGATCGTCGTCCCGGTGCACGCCCTGACCGCCGGCCAGCTCTGGGGCATCCTCTCCGCCGCGCTGGCCCCGGCATGGGACGAGAGCCGGCCCGCCGCGGCCGCCCGCCGCACACGCGACCTGGGCCCCTGGGCCGTGGCCTGAGCGCCGACGGCATACCGGCCCGCACGTGGCGGGAAACGGCGCCTTGCCCGGCCGGTGTCAGTGATCACCGACGAACGTGACCGTCTCGTCGAGCGGCGCGCGGCCCGTACGGGCGTAACCCGCCGTGACGTCCTCGAACCCGATCGACATGCCGCAGAAGAGGATGAGCTCGTCCGGGGGTGACAGGACCTCCGCGACGGTCTTGCGGTACTTCGCCCATGCCATCTGCGGGCAGCTGTGCAGCCCTTCGGCGCGCAGCAGCAGCATGACGGTCTGCAGATACATGCCGGCGTCGGACCATTGGGCCGGGCCCAGGTCGCGGTCGATGTAGCAGAACAGGGCGGCGGGGGCGCCGAAGCAGTCCCAGTTCGCGGAAGCGGCCCTCTGGCGTGCCTCCAGGTCCTCGCGCGGAATGCCGAGTGCGCCGTAGCGCTGCTCGCCGAAGGCGGATCGGCGTTCGCGGTACGGGGACTTCAGTGCGGGCGGGTACTGCTCGTACTCCGGCTCGTCCCAGGGGTCGCCCGCGGCCAGGCGCTCGCCGGCGCGCTTCTTGAGTTCGGCCAGCGGTCCGCCGGTCAGCACGTAGGTGTGCCACGGCTGGAGGTTCGATCCGGACGGTGCCCAGGCCGCGCCGGACAGCACCCGCTCCAGCACCTCCCTCGGGACGGGCCGGTCGGTGAATCCGCGCACCGCCCGCCGGCTCGTGACCGCCTCGTAGACGTCCACGATCGCCCACCTCCCTCCGCTCGACGCGGCACTTTCGTTTCACTCAATATGGTATCACTCAATACCATCTCGCGTTTAACTATCATCGCGTACAAATCCCCCTGGTTCCCCGCCGCGGACACCGCTCCTGGAGAAAGCCCCTGGCCACGCTGCTGCACATCGACTCGTCCGTGTTCCCCGGCGAGGCGTCCTCGTCCCGTTCGGTCGCGGACGCCTTCCGCAGGGGGCCTGGGAGGAGCAGCACCCGGAGGGCACCGGGCACCGTCATCTACCGCGACCTCGCCGCCGCCCCTGTCCCGCACATCACCGCCGACGCCTGGTCCGCCGGATACGCCGCCCCGTGCGAGCACACCCCGGAGCAGTCCGCCGCGTTCGCCGCGCGCGTGAAGCTCATCGAGGAGCTGGAGCGGGCGGACGCCGTCAAGGACACCCTCGGCCTGGGCCTCGACTTCATCGTCCCCGAACTCGCCATGGCCCCCCGCAGACCGGCCATGTCCGAGCTGGTCCCCCTCTACGAGGCCTCCCGCAAGCGCGCCTTCGAGGACACGACCGCCAAGGCCAGACAACTCGCCGAGCACCTCGCCGCGTAACCCCCGGTCCATGGACGCCGCGTGACGCCTCACCCCGGGACGTCACGTGGCGTTCTCGTCGCCTGCGCCCTGTCCGGCGGTGACGGCGGCGATGCGTGCAGGAGTGAAGAGCACACCGCCGGCCAGGTATGCGGCGCAAGAGCCGTGCGGATGCGGGCGTGCTTACGCCTCGTCGCCTGCGGGGTGGGCAAACCGGGTCAGCAGATCCGTCAGCTGCTCGGGCTCGCCGGGCGCCAGGTCGGCAACCAGACGCTCAGCCAGCGGGGCCGCCGCCACATGGGCCGCGTCGAAAAGCTCGAGGCCCTCAGGCGTGATCTCCACCGCCCGCACCCGCCGGTCCCCCGGAACGTTCCTGCGTACGGCCAGCCCTCTGCGCTCCAGGTCGTCCACGACCCGCATGATTCCCGCCTTGTCCGACCCCGTCGCCGCCGCCAAGTCCCGCTGCACCGTGGGCCCGCGGTCGACCAGCACGATCAGCACGGCAAAATGCCGCAGCTCGATGCCGAGCGGCCGAAGCGCCTCCTCCATCACCGCGGCCGCGTGCCAGTGCGCCCGGCGCAGCAGCAGGCCGAGAGCGAAAGGCGAGGCATCCCCGGGGCGGTCGGTCACACGTGAGGGGGTGGTTCGGTGAGGAACGTCGGCGTTCATGGGGCCACATTACAGCCATGGATTCGTTCGATACGGTCTCATTTGAAACTAAATGCGGTTCCGTCTGCCGCGGCCCTGTCGCCTCACGCCGGTACGGCGGGGCAGGGGCTCGAGTGGTGCTCCAGTGGTTCGAGACGGCCCCTCAGGATCCCGTTGCCAGGATCTTGGCAAGGTTTTGCCAAGCCTTCCTTCTGTAGCCGCTGTCGAAGGAGCGAGCCGCGATGTCACTCTCCGGTCAGAAGCCGCCCGACCGCCTGGTCCCCTCCGCACGGACGGCGCTCACGGCGCTGCCGGCGCTGCCGCGGGGCGCGGGCGGCAGCGGCGACGGCGGCGCCGAGCACGCCGCGCCGCCCGCGTCCGGCGCCGAACCGCCCGGCACTCCCCTGCAGGAGATCGTCCGCGACCTGTTCGCCGAGGCGATCGGCGTGCCGCGGCGCACCGTCCACGCCGACTCCGACTTCTTCCGCCTCGGCGGGCATCCCGCGGCCGCGGCCCGGCTGCTGGCCCGGACCCGCCGGGTGCTGGGCGCCGGCCTGGACGACCGCGCCCTGCACGAGGCGCCCACCCCGGCCCGTTTCGCCGCGGCGGCCGGCGAGCGGCCGGCCGCCGCCACCGGGCCCGCCGGGGCGCTCGACGGGACACTCGACGGTGAGGGCAGCGCGGTCCTGCCGCTGCGGCTGCGCGGGGCGCTGAACGCAGGGGCGCTGCAGGAGGCGCTGGGAGATGTGGGGCGCCGTCACGGGGCGTTGCGCAACAGCCGGCTGGGCTCGGCCGGCACCCGGCTGCGCGCCCTGGCCGCCGGGGACCACCTGCTGGAGCTCACCCTCCCGGCCGACCTGGTCGACCTGTGGTCGCACACTCCGCTGGCCGCCGAACTCGCCCTGGCCTACCGGGCACGGGCCGCGGGCCGGGCGCCGCGCTGGGAGGGTCCGGTGCCCGAGGCGGCGCCCCGGGCGAGGGCCGGCGACCTGGCGCCCACCGTGCCGCCGGGCAGCCGGCCCGCCCCGGCCGACGCCCGCGTCGGCCGCCTCGCCCTCGACTGGGACGCCGGCCTGCACCAGCGGCTGGCCCACCTGGCCGCCGCGCAGGGCGCCACCCTGTTCATGGTGGTGCACGCCGCGCTCGCGGCCCTGCTCACCCGGCTCGGCGCGGGCCCCGCCATCACCGTGGCCGCGCCGGTGCCGGCCCGTGACAGCGCCGCCCTGCGCCGGGCCGTGGGCCCCTACGGGCGGGTGCTGGCCCTGTCCGTGGACACCTCCGGCGACCCGGCCTTCACCGCGCTGCTGCGCCGGGTACGCGCCGCGGACCTCGCCGCCTACCGCGCCGGCACCGCGGCGCTGGCCCGGCCCGGCGGCATCGCGCTGAGCGTCCTGGCGGACAGCGGCGAGGCGTACGAGGCGGCCGGGCTCACCGTGCGGGCGGCCCCGCCCCTGCTCCCCCTGCGGGCCGCGGCCCTCGGCCTGATCCTGACCGAACGGCACACGCCGGCCGGCGCGCCCGCGGGCATCGCCGTCACCGCCGCCTACCAGTACGACGCCGTCGGCGAGACGGCCGCCGCCCACCTGACCGGGCAGCTGACCGCCCTGCTCGATGCCGCCCTTGACACCCCCGCCGCCGCGCTGAGCCGGCTGGGCGGCGGGGCGAGGCCGCCGCTCGCCCCGGCCGGGACCGGGGAACACACCGCCCCCTCCCCCTCCCCCGCCCGCCGGCCCGCACCCGCACCCGCGGCGGTGCCGGTGCCGGTGGCCGGGTGAGCCCGGGCGGCTCTCCGGCCTGCGGTTCCGGGGCGGGCCGAGCCCGGTCCTCCGGGTGCTCGAGAAGCCTTGCCGGGCATCCCACGCGCTGGGGCAGCGCCAGTGCCACCGGCCTCCTAGGGTGCGGTGGCTGCGGTGCGGTAGAACTCGGCCGCGGTGACGGTGGCGGGAACGCCGAGTTCGGTGGCGACCGCGGTGATCGCGCCGGCGCCGACGGCGGGGTCGGCCTGGCCGCCGGTGGTGAAATACGGCGCGACGAACGTCTCGTAGTGGGCCCGGACTTCGTCCGCGGTGTGCCGGCCGAGGAACGTCTGCATGTGCCGCACCGTGGTGTCGGGCTCGTCGTGGATCACCCGCAGGGCGCGCCGGTGGGCCCGTACGACGGCCTGGACCGCGGGGTCGTCCGGGTGGATGCAGGTGGGGTCGACGGCCACGCCCACGGTGGGGATCCGGAAGTGGTCGCCGACCCAGGCCAACACTTGCCAGCCGTGCTCGGCGGCAATCGCCTCCGGCGCCATGGTGCTGCCCACCAGGGCGGCGTCGATGCTGCCGTCGTGCAGCCGGCGCAGGTCCATGCCGTAGTCGCCGGGCGGGCGGACGACGGTGAGGATGTCGCGGTCCGGGTCGAGGCCGGCCCGGCGCAGCACGATCCGGGTGAAGCACCCGGGTGCGGTACGGGGGGCGTGTACCGCCAGCCGCCGGCCGGCCAGGTCGGCCAGCGAGGCCAGGCCGGGACGGGCGAGGAACCAGAACAGCGGGCGGACGGTGTTGACCTGGAGCGCGACCCAGGGGATGCCGTCGGTCAGCCGGGACAGCAGTGCCCGGCCGAGCCCGATGGTGGCGCCGCGGCGCAGCCGCTCCTCGTCCCAGGAGCAGCCGTCGCGCAGCGCGACGTGGACGCCCTCGTCGGCGTAGTAGCCCTGCTGGTCGGCGATGTGGGCGACCAGTTCCTCGTGCAGGCCCCGCCCGACGTAGGCGAGATCGACCGTGTACATGAACGTGTCCCTTGATCGTGTCCAGGGCAGCAGGGCATCAGTACATGGAAGCGGGGCGTCAGTACATGGACATGCCGCCGTTGACCGCGGCCGTGGTGCCGGTCATGAAGGCGTTGTCCTCGCCGGCGTAGAAGGCGACGGCCTGGGCGACGTCGTCCGGGTGTGCCAGACGGCCCAGCGGGGTGGCGGCCACCTGGCGCTGCTTGTGCTCGTTGTCGAACACATCCGTCATGTGGGCCATGCGGGTGTCCTCCACCGGGCCGGGCGCGACGATGTTGACCGTGATGCCCTGCGGGCCCAGTTCCTGGGCGAGGTAGCGGGCGAACTGCTCCAGTGCGGCCTTGGCGGTGCCCAGCGCGATCATGTGCTCCCGGGGCCGGCGGCTGAGGCCGGTGCCGATGTAGATGATGCGTCCCCAGCCCTGTTCGGTCATGGCGGGCAGGACGGCTTTGGTGACCGCGAACGCCGCACGCATCTCGGCGTCGAGTTTGCCGCCCAGTTCTTCCCACGTCATGTCCTGGAACGACTTGACCGCATACGGGATGAGCGCGTTGTGCACGAGCACGTCGATGCCGCCCCATGCCGCCTGGACGTGCCCGACCATGTTCTCGACCGCCGCCGCCTCGCGCACGTCGGCCTGCACGGCCATGGCCTGGCCGCCCGCGGCCTCGATGCCGGCCACGATCTCCCCGGCCGCCGTGCCGCTGCGGAGGTAGTTGACCACCACGCGCATCCCCCGGGCGGCCAGAAGGCGCGCGGTGGCCGCACCGATTCCGCTGCTGGCCCCTGTCACCAAGGCCACCCTGCCGCCTGTCCCGGTCACGGGCCCACCTCCTGTTCCTCGTCGCGGGCCGTCGGAATGACCGCCTCGAGTTGTTCATCGCCGATGCCGGGGTGTCCGGAGTGTGCCGGGCGGATCGCCCCGTAGAGCACGGTGTCGACGCTCGCCCGCAGCAGATCGGCCGCGGTCCGGTCGAGTTCGCGCGGCAGCCGCGAGGTGAGCAGCCGCTCCAGCGCGCCGCGGGTGATCTCACTCAGCAGCTCGGGCGGCGCCGACAGCAGTCCCTGCCGGTGGCCGTCCCGGAACAGTTCGTCGAGCCGCCGGTAGACCACCGCGTCCACGCGCTGCTCCACGTACTGGCGCAGCACCGCATCGCCCCGCCCCACCGCGAGCCGGGCCGCGCCGATCCGCCCGAGCTCACTGCCCGCCGCGAGCAGAAACCGCTGGACCCGCACACCGAACGGCTGCCCCTGCGCGTCCTGGGCGGCCGCCGCCAGCGTGCGCTCCACCGCCGCGAACTGCCGGTCCAGCACCGCGGCCAGCAGGCTGCGCTTGTCCGGGAAATGACGGTAGATCGTCTTCTTGCTCATCCCGAGCTCACGGGCGAGATCGTCCATGCTCACCCGCACGGAACCCGGCGCGAAGAACAGCCGGCCGGCCGCCTCCACGATCACGTCAGCACGCTGCCCGCCGTACTCGGAAACCTGGGAAACTGATTCGGTTTCCATAGTTTCCAGGGTGGCTCTCCGCCTTTGCGCTGTCAAAGCGCGCCTTTCGGACACGCAGAAAGCCGGCTCGCAGGGCGGCGCACACCTCGACGGCCACTCGTCCCGGCCCGGACGACGACCGGCATCACCGGCCGCCGTTCCGGCACGTCACCAGGCGAAGTGTTCCTGCTGTGCGACGACCCCGGCGTCAAGCCGCTGTCCGCGAACGCGGATGCGGTCGGCATCGACGCCGGGCTGGACCGTCTTCTGACCCTCTCGACCGGGGAGAAGATCACCAATCCCCGGCACGAGCGCCGTGACCGTGCCGCTCTGGCCAGGGAGCAGCGTCGTCTTGCGAAGAAGGAGAAGGGCTCGGCGAACCGGGCCAAAGCCCGACTGAAGGCCGCGAAGGTCCACGCGCGGATCGCTGACCGGCGCCGCGACACGCTGCACAAGATCACCACTCGGCTCGTCCGTGAAAACCAAACGATCGTGATCGAGGACCTGATCGTGCGCAACATGGTCAAGAACCGGAAACTGGCCCGCGCCATCAGTGACGCGGCGTGGAGCGAGTTCCGGAGCATGCTGGAGTACAAGGCCGTCTGGTACGGGCGCGAGGTGATCGCCGTGGACCGGTGGTTCCCCTCCTCCAGGCTGTGCTCCGCCTGCGGCACCCTGCAGGACAGGATGCCGCTGAACGTCCGCACCTGGACGTGCGACTGCGCAACGACCCACGACCGCGACGTGAACGCGGCGCACAACCTTCTGGCCGCCGGGCCGGCGGTGACAGTCTGCGGAGCCGGCGTAAGACCTCAACGGAGTACTCCGGACAGGCAGTCGGCGACGAAGCAGAAACCCTCACGGCGCGAGCCGTAAGAATCCCCCTCCTTCAGGAAGGGGAGAAGTCAAACGGCCTCTTCCGGGTCCTTGGGGGACGGCGGGGTGACGGGTCCGGGTGTGACCTGTGCGCTCGCCGCGCCCGCAGCGGCCAGGAAGAGTCCGGTGACCGCGGCGACGGCCGCGACCGTACGGGAGTGCCTCATGGGGGGGGTGCCTTTCGTCTGCGTGGGCTTTGCCGTGGACGAACCTCGACGCCCCAGCCTGGCCCGGGGCGTCGCAGGGGTCCTCGAGTCCTGCTCGAGAAGGGCTCGAACGATCTCCCGAATCGGGCGAAGCGTTCGTTCCGGAGTGCTTCAATGGCCCCCGGCAGAGCCTGAATTGACCAGCACTGACCGGCAGGGAGCGAGCACGGGGATGCGGAAGTCGTACTACGCGGCACACGTCTACATGATCCTGGGAGTGGTCTCCGGGCTGTATTACCGGGAGTTCACCAAAGCCAACGATTTCACCGGCGACACCCAGCTGGCACTCATGCACACCCATCTCCTCGCGCTGGGCATGATGGGTTTCCTCATCGTCCTCGCCCTGGACAAGCAGTTCACCCTGTCCGGGACGAAACTGTTCACGTACTTCTTCTGGTTCTACAACGTGGGCATCGCGATCACCGTCGCCATGATGTTCGTCCACGGCACCGAGACCGTGCTCGGCGACCATGTCCCCGAGGCGGTGCCGCTGACCGCGGGCCTCGGGCACATCCTGCTCACGGTGGGGCTCATCCTGCTGTTCGTGCTGCTCGGCAAGCGGCTGAACGAGTCCGCCGGGGCGGGCCCCGCCGAGCCGGAGCAGGAGAAGGAGACGGCCAAGAGCCCCGTCTGAGAGCCCCGTCTGAGAGCCCCGTCGACAGTCCGGTCCGGGAGTCCGGACCGGCTGCGGCCCCGGCGCATCCGGCTCGTCCCGGCGGACGGAGGGGCCGCTGTCCCAGGCTGGGCGGGCCGGGCGGCTGTTCGGGGCTGGACGGAGCGGTCCCGCCGGGTTGGTCCCGCCGGGTCAGACGGGCTGGGCCGCCGGGCCCAGCAGCGTGTCGGTCAGGGCGGCCAGCCGCTGGCGCGCCGGATCCGGGCTCAGGCGGCCCGCCCGGGTGAGGGCGGCCAGGCCGTGCCAGGCGCTCCACAGGACCTCCGCGAGCAGCCCGCCGTCGCGGCCGGCCGCGAGGGGCTCGACGGCCTGTCTGATCTCGGCGAGGACGTCCGCGAGCGGCGCCGGCGTGCCGGCCGCCCCGGTGGTGTCCTCGCCGGTGTCCTCGCCCGGGTCGAGGGTGAGCATGGCCTCGTAGAGGACCGGTCCGTGCTCGGCGAAGTCGGCGTAGGCGCGGGCGACCGCGCCCAGTGCCTCCTGCGGGTCACCGGCTTCCTCGCGGGCGGTGCGCAGCGCGGCGGCGAGTTCGGCGAAGCCTTCCAGGGCGACCGCGTGGACGATGGCGTCCTTGTTCTTGAAGTGCTGGTAGAGCACCGGCTGGCTGTATTCGATACGGTCCGCCAGGCGCCGTGTGGTGACGTAGTCCCAGCCTTCGGACTCGGCCATCTCACGGGCTGTGGTGAGGATCAGCCGGTGGCGCTGGGCCTGCTCTCGAAGGCGTCGCTCTCGGGGCGTCATGGACCGAACTTTAGCACTTTCGGCGAAAATCCAGCTGTCAGTGATAGAGTCCCTGTCTTTGAAATCGGCTGCCGTCGTACGGGAACGGCGGCTCTGTGCGGGGCGGGTTCGAGCGGTCTTCGAGGCACGGGCGCCAGCATCGGGGCACGACTGCCCACAGAGAGGGCCACCCCATGCTGACCCCGACTCCCCTGGAGGAGCTGCTCGACCTGGCCGCGGACGTCATCGGCTGCGACCGGCGCACCCTGCCGGCCGGGGCCGCGGGTTCCCCCTTCATCACGCTGGGCGGCGGCCTCGCGCAGGCCGTGCGGCTGCAGGCGCGCGCCGGCCGGCAGCTGGGCCTGGCCGTGGACCTGGCGCAGCTGCTGGGCCCCGCCCCGCTGGCGGACGTACTGGCCCGGGCCGTGCCCGTCCCGGCCGCGGTGCCCGGACCGCCCGCGGGCGCGGGCGCGGTGCGGGCGTTGCTGCCCGGGCAGCGGGCGGCGCTGGCCGCCGAGCGGGCGGCGGGTGCCGGTGCGGTGTGCCGGGTGCTCAGTGCCGAGCTGGCCGGGCCGCTCGACGCGGGCGCGCTGCGCCGTGTGCTCGCCGCTCTCGGTGCGCGGCACGAGGGCCTGCGGACCGTGTTCGCGGATGCGCCGCACGGCCCGGTGCGGCGGGTTCTCGCCGCCTGCGCCCCGCCGCTGGTCACTCTGGAGGCGGCGGGAGCGGGCGCGGGCGGGGACCCGGTGGCGGCGGTGCACGGGTATCTGGCCGCGCGGGCGGGGCAGTTGGTCGGCCGGCCGGGCCGGCCGCCGCTCGTCTTCGCCCTGGGCCGTCTGGCCGGGGGTGCGCATCTGCTGTCGTTCGTGTACCACGACGCGGTGGCCGACAGCTGGTCGGCGGCGCTGCTGTGGCAGGAACTGCTCGCCGACTACGACCGTGCCGTGCACCGGCGCCCGCTGGTGCGGGGGTTGCGTCCCGGGCCGGATACGGCGGGGCGCGCCGCGGTGGCCGGGCGGGCGGGCGGGCTGCGGGCGGCGGGCGAGCGGGCCGAGCGGCTGCGCGGTTTTCCCGCCGTCGTGGACCTGGCGGAGGGTGCGCCGCGGCCCGCCGTGTTCGATGTCCGCGGCGAGCGGCTGCACGTCGGCCTCGACGTGCGGCTGCGGGACGCGGCCGATGCGACGGCCCGGCGGGCCGGTGTGCCGCACGGCACGGTGCTGCTGGCGGCGTGGGCGCTGGCCGTGGGCCGGCGCGCGGGCCTGGAGCGGCTGCTGGTGGGCTGCGAGGTGCCGCGCCGTGCCACGGCGGCGCTGCTGGGCACCCTCGCGCCGTGCTCGGCGACGGTGCCGGTGGGCTGTGAACTGGAGGGCGGCGTCGACTACTTCCTGCGCGGGGTCGCCTGCGCGTTCAGCGAGGCCCTCGGCTGCGCGGACCTCGACACCGCCGAGCTGGCGCGCGAGCTCGGGGTGCGTCCGGACCGTTCCCGGCCCGTCCTGACACCGGTGACGTTCGCGGCCCGCGACGAGCTGCTGCCCGCGCGCGTGCGGGCGGGCGACTTGAGCGCGCGTTTCCACCACGGGCACGCGGGCGCCGTCACGGCGGACGCCGCGCTGACCGTGCTGCGCTGGCGCGAAGACCCGCTGCTGCGCCTGGAGTTCGCCCCCGCGGTGCTCTCCCGCACGCGGGCCGTGCGGCTGGCCCGCGAGCTGCGCGGCGCGCTGGCCGCGCTGACGGCGGCGCCCCCGCACACCCCGGTCGACGACCTGCTGCCCGCCCCGGCCGGCGCGCGCGACCTTGCCCTGCCGCTCCCCTAGGGGGTGTCCGTACGGCGACGGGGGCGTCCGGTGCGCGCGTGCCGGGGGAATGCACGCGCGCACCGGAGCCGGTGCCCGGGCGGCCGGCGGGCCGGCGCCCGGGGGGCGGGGTGCGTATCCCTCCGGGGGTTGGGCGGGATACGCACCCGAGGCGGACTCGGCCGGGCGGACCAGGGCCTCGGGGAGGGGATGGCTCCCGGGAGCGGAAGCCGTCCCCTCCCGGTGTGCGGGAGTCGGTCCTGCGGCGGATCGGGAGTCACTCCTTCTACGGACGGGACATCCCCCCCGGGGGGGTGGCGGTGAGCGCCCCGGAGGCGGGGCCGGGAGCCCCGGGCACCTTGCCCCCCACCCCCGGGAGCCTGGTCCGCAGGCCCCGGCCGGGGGCCGAGTCCCGCCCTGGGGACGGGAACCAGGCACCCGCAGGCCGGGGCCAGGCACGCCGGACCGGGGATCCGGCACCCAGGACCGCGGGCGGACACCCGCAGGCCGGGGCCAGGCACGCCGGGCCGGGGATCCGGCACCCGGGACGGGGCCGGACACCCACGCCGGGGGCGGACGCCCGCAGGCCGGGTGCGGACGCCCGGGATCGCGGGTGCCGTCAGGTCGTGAACTGTGGGAGGCGGGTGGCGGTTTCGGTGGGGGCGGGCATGGAGGCGATCTCGGTGGCGACCTTGCGGGCCGCGTCGCGGTAGGTCTCGTCGCCCAGGATGCGGCGGGCCTGTGCGGTGACCGCGCCGGCCGACAGGTCGGCGGCGTGGACCACCTCGCCCGCGCCCGCGTCGCGTACGGCGGCGGCGTTGGCGGGTCCGTCGGCGCCCTGCGGGAGGATCAGCTGGGGCAGTCCGGCCGCGAGCGCGGCCAGGGTGGTGCCGGCACCGCCGTGCTGGACGACCAGGGCCGCCCGCTTCAGTGCCTCGGGCTGGGCCACCCACGCGGCCGCCACCACCCGCTCGGGCAGTTCGCCCAGGTCGGCGACGTCCACCACCGGGCCGGTGGCCACCAGGACCGGCACCTCGAGCGGCAGCAGCCCCTCGATGACCGTGCGCAGGACGTCCACCGAGCCCAGTGCGGTGCCCAGGGTCAGGTAGACGAAGGGGCCGTCCGTGTCCCGGATGGCCGCGGGCAGTTCGCCCGGCTCGCCGTAGGCGACGGGGCGCTGCTCGACGCGGGGCAGCGGGGCGGCCAGGAAGCCGCGGTCCTGCAGGGAGGGCGGGCAGATGTCGATGTAGGTGCGGGCCAGGGCCAGCAGCTGGCCGCCGGGCACGTGCACGCCCAGGTCGGCGGCGGTGGCCAGCAGTTCCTCCTGGATGCGGGCCTCCTCGGGGCCCATCGCCATCACGCCCACGCCGTGCGCGACGGCGGGCACGCCCGCCAGGTGCGCGGCGAAGGCGGCGCCGGGGTTGAGCGCCTCGTAGACGACGAGGTCGAAGCTCCCGCCGGCCAGGACGGGGGCGAGGTCGGCGGCCACCCAGCGGGGCAGCACCGAGCCGAACACCTTCACATGCAGGTCGGCCAGTACCTCGGGCGGCACGTCCTGGGCGCCCAGGTCGCCGTCGCCCTCGCCGTGTTCGAGGCCGGCACTGCCGCGTACTGCTTCCATGAACGCCTCGGGAACCGAGCGGCCCGCCGTCACCGGCTCAAGGCCGGCCGCCCGCAGGGCCGGGTGCAGCTGCTCGCCGGTGGCGAAAGCGACCTCGTGGCCCGCGGCGCGCGCGGCCTTCGCCAAGGGAAGCAGGGGATACACGTGCCCGAAGTTGCCCGCGCTGGCAAAGAGGATTCTCATACCGCCCCACGGTAGGGACGCCCCCACCCTTTGTCTAGCAGTGACAGGAGACATAGCACCGGCAGGCACGGGGGTTCGAGCGGGCGTGCGGGGCGTTTCGAGGCGCTCTCCAGTCACGGCCGATCGCCCTGGCGGATCGTCGTGGCGGCGGCCTGGCCCCGGGCGCGCGGCACACGGCGAAGGAGTCACGACTGATGACCATCACCCAGGCGGTACCCCCGGGCACCCTCACCCGTCTGGGGCGGCGCTTCACGCTGTCGGCCCAGACCCTGGACAGCCCGGTGACGCCCAATCCGGTCTTCCGCGAATGGTTCGCCGAACAGCGCCGCACCAACCGCTACGAGGTGCGGCGCATCCCCTTCCGCGACCTGGTCGGCTGGCGCTTTGCGGACTCCACCGGCAACCTCGTGCACGACAGCGGCCGGTTCTTCTCCGTGGAGGGCCTGCAGGTGCGCGCCGAGTGGGAGGGGCACGCCGCGTCCTGGTCGCAGCCGATCATCAACCAGCCCGAGATCGGCATCCTGGGCATCGTCGTCAAGGAGTTCGACGGCGTCCTGCACTGCCTGATGCAGGCCAAGATGGAACCCGGCAACCTCGAGACCGTCCAGCTGTCCCCCACCGTGCAGGCCACCCGCAGCAACTACACCGGCGTACACAAGGGCGCCCAGGTGAACTACATCGAGTACTTCGCCCCGCCGCGGACCGGCTCCCGGGTGCTGTTCGACTCCCTGCAGTCCGAACAGGGCTCCTGGTTCCTGCGCAAACGCAACCGGAACATGGTGGTCGAGGCCCTCGGCCCCGTCCCCGCGCACGAGGACTTCGTCTGGCTGACCCTCGGCCAGATCCACCAGCTGCTGCGCGAGTCGAACGTAGTCAACATGGACGCCCGCACCGTGCTGTCACTGATCCCCTCGTACGCCGACGAAGGACCCCCGCTGCACAGCATGGAGCACCTCCTCAACCGGCTCACCGAGATCAAGACCCACCGCGAACTCGTGCAGACCAGCATGCCGCTGGCCGCCGTGCGGAACTGGCGGCGCACCGAGGACGCCATCGCCCACGACAGCGGCCACCACTTCACCGTCATCGCCGCGTCCGTGACCGCCGCCAACCGCGAGGTCACCCGCTGGACCCAGCCCCTGCTCGCGCCGGCCGAACAGGGCCTGTCGGCGTTCCTGGTGCGCCACATCGGCGGCGTGCCGCACCTGCTCGCCCACGCCCGCTCCGAGGCCGGCGTCCTGGACGTGGCCGAACTCGGCCCCACCGTGCAGTGCCAGCCCGGCCGCGCCCTGACCCTGCCGCTCCCCCGCCGGCCCCGCTACCTCGACCTCGTCCTGCGCGCCGATCCCGGCACGCTGCTGTACGACACCGTGCAGTCCGAGGAGGGCGGCCGCTTCCACCACGCCGGCAACCGCTACGTCCTGATGGAAGTGGGCGGCGAGTTCCCCGTCGACGTACCCGGGGACTTCCTGTGGGTGACCGCCGGCCAGCTGTCCGCCCTGCTGCGGCACAGCAACTACCTCAACATCGAGGCCCGGACCCTGCTGAGCGCACTGCGCGCGGCCTGGGCCCGCGGCGGGGCGTACGCCCGGTGAACGGGCCCGTGCGCGCACAAGGAGCGGGCGTGCTGCGGATCGGGGTGCTGGGCTGCGCGGACATCGCCGAACGGCGCATGCTGCCCTCGATGGCCCGCCAGCCGCTCGTCGAGGTGACCGCGATCGCCAGCCGCAGCCTCGCGAAGGCGCGGGCGTTCACCGGCCGGTTCGGCGGCACGCCGGTGGCCGGCTACGCCGGGCTGCTGGAGCGCGACGACGTGGACGCCGTCTACCTGCCGCTGCCGCCCCAACTGCACGCGGAGTGGACCCTGCGGGCCCTTGAGGCCGGCAAGCACGTGCTGTGCGAGAAGCCGTTCGCCGCCCGCCTCGCGGACGCGGACAAGGCGGTGTCCCTCGCCCGCGAGCGCGGCCTGCTGCTGATGGAGAGCTTCATGTTCCTCCACCACTCCCAGCACGCCCGCCTCCAGCAGCTGCTCGGCGACGGGCTGATCGGCGAACTGCGCCTGTTCGGCTCCGAGTTCGGCATCCCGCTGCGCCGCGACGCCGACGGCACCCTGCGGCGGGCCAGCACCCTGCCCGAGGTCGCCGCCTACCCGCTGCGCGCCGCCCAGCTCTTCCTCGGCCCGCACCTGCGGGTGGCCGGCGCCCACGTGAGCCCCGCCACCGCGCACGGGCCGGCGCCCGCCGGCGGCGCCCTGCTGACCGCCGCCTCCGGGGCGGCCGCCCAGCTCGCCTACGGCGTCGAACACGCCTACCGCAGCGGCTACGACCTGTGGGGCAGCCAGGGACGGCTGCGCCTGGAACGCGCCTTCAGCACCCCCGACGAGCACGTCCCCGTCCTGCACGTCGAACAGGGCGGCGCCGTCCGCGAGATCCGCCTCGCCCCGGACACCCACTTCACCAACATCGCCGGCGTCTTCGCCCGGGCCGTCCTCGACCGCGAGGACTTCACCCCGCACACCGAGGCCCTCCTCGCCCACGCCCGGCTCACCGACGCCGTCGAACAGGCCGCGGCCCGCCCCGGCCCCGTATAGACAACACGCGGACGGCCCAGCCCCGTACCAGCTCACGTACGGGCTCACGCACGGGCGGCCCGGCGCGCACACGGTGCGCGCCGGGCCGCCCGCCCGCGCCCGACGACGGCTACCGGCCGTCCTGGCCGGCGTGGATGTCGACGCCGAGCTGGCGGAACAGCCCCGCCATGTCCAGCTGGTCCCAGTGCTCGGCCAGCAGGCCGTCCTCGACCCGCCAGAAGTCGATCGACTGGAAGTTCAGCGGCCGCCCGGTGGCCTCGACGCCGAAGAACGTGCCCTGGTGGGTGCCCGAGTACTCGAAACGCCCGGCGATGCGGTCCCCCTCCACGACCAGGTCGTGGGTGACGACCTTGACGTCGGGGAACGCGGCGAAGATCTGCTCCCAGAACGCCGTGTTCGCCTCGATGCCGTCCTCCACGACCGGGTTGTGGTCGATGTGCCCGGGCGCGGTGTGCTCGCTCATGGTGCTCACATCATGAGCGTTGATCATGTCGACGAAGCGCTGGACGAGTTCACGGTGGTTGTCTGCCATGCCTCAAGCCTTCCTGGGCTCGCGTCACCGAAGCGGGCAGGCGCAGCCGCCCGCCCCGCCGTGTCACCCGAGGATCCCCACCGCCTCTCGAGCCGCCCTGGAGGGGGCCTGTGGGCGCGGCCCATCCCCCATCCCGGCTCAAGTGCCCGCTCCTAGCCTCACCTTCATGAAGGCTCTCGTACTCTCCGGCGGGGCCGGAACCCGCCTGCGCCCCCTCACCCACACATCCGCCAAGCAGCTGGTGCCCGTGGCCAACAAGCCGGTGCTCTTCTACGGCCTGGAAGCGATCGCGGACGCGGGCATCACCGAGGTCGGGATCGTCGTCGGGGACACCGCCGACGAGATCATGCAAGCCGTCGGCGACGGCTCCAAGTTCGGCCTCACCGTCACCTACATCCCCCAGGACGCGCCGCTGGGCCTGGCCCACGCCGTCATCATCGCCCGCGACTTCCTCGCCGACGACGACTTCGTCATGTACCTGGGCGACAACTTCATCGTGGGCGGCATCTCCTCCCTCGTCGACGCCTTCCGCGCGCAGCGGCCCGCCGCCCAGATCCTGCTCACCCAGGTCCCCGACCCGCGCCAGTTCGGGGTCGCCGAATTCGGCGCGGACGGACGGGTCATAGGGCTGGAGGAGAAGCCCAAGGCCCCCAAGAGCGACCTCGCGCTGGTCGGCGTCTACCTGTTCACCCCGGCCGTGCACGAGGCCGTCCGCGCCATCACGCCCTCCTGGCGCGGCGAACTGGAGATCACCCACGCCCTGCAGTGGCTCATCGACCAGCAGCGCGACGTACGCTCCACGACGATCTCCGGCTACTGGAAGGACACCGGGAACGTCGGCGACATGCTGGAGGTCAACCGCTCCGTCCTGGAGCACACCGAGCCGCACATCGAGGGCGACGTCGACGACGCCAGTGAGATCATCGGGCGGGTGCAGATCGACGAGGGCGCCCGGGTGAGCGGCTCGCGCATCGTGGGCCCGGCCGTCATCGGCACCGGCAGCGTGATCGCCGGCTCCTACGTCGGCCCGTTCACCTCCATCTCCCACGACTGCCGCATCACCGACAGCGAGATCGAGTTCTCCATCGTCCTGGACGGCTCCTCGGTGCGCGGCGCCCGCCGCGTGGAGGCCTCGATCATCGGACGCAACGTGGAGGTGACCCCCGCACCCCGGGTCCCCGCCGCCCACCGGCTCATCCTCGGCGACCACAGCAAGGTGCAGATCTCGTCTTGACTTCTCCCTCCCGTGAACGAGGGGGATTCTCACGGCTCACGCCGTCAGGGTTCGTGCTTCGTCGCCGACTGCCCGCCCGGAGTTCTGCCGTTGAGGCCCTGCACCAGCTCCACACGCGGACACTGCCGGCCCGGCAGCCAGAAGGTTCTTCGCCGCGTTCACGTCGCTCCTCGCCCTGCTCCGCAGGAGTCCGTTTCCTCTCCGCCTGAAGAGCGGAGTATCCACGGAGGGATCAGATGACCACCACACGCATCCTCGTCACCGGCGGAGCGGGGTTCATCGGCTCGCACTACGTACGCACCCTGCTCGGCCCGGACGGCCCCGGCGGCGTCGAGATCACGGTGCTCGACAAACTCACCTACGCCGGCAACCCCGCCAACCTCGACCCGGTCCGCTCCCACCCCGCCTTCCGCTTCGTGCACGGCGACATCTGCGACACCCGGCTCGTGGCCGGTCTCGTCGCCGGCCACGAGCAGATCGTGCACTTCGCCGCCGAGTCCCACGTCGACCGCTCCATCCTCGGCGCCGCCGAGTTCATCACCACCAACGTGCTGGGCACCCAGACCCTGCTGGACGCCGCGCTGCGCCGGCCCGGCGGCCCGGCCCGCTTCCTGCACGTCTCCACCGACGAGGTCTACGGCTCCCTGGCCGAGGGCTCCTGGCCCGAGAGCGACCCGCTGCGCCCCAACTCCCCCTACGCCGCTTCCAAGGCCTCCTCCGACCTCGTCGCCCTCTCCTACCACCGCACCCACGGCCTGGACGTCCGGGTGACCCGCTGCTCCAACAACTACGGCCACCACCACTTCCCCGAGAAGGTCATCCCCCTGTTCGTCACCAACCTCCTCGACGGACACCGCGTCCCGCTGTACGGGGAGGGGCTCAACGTCCGGGACTGGCTGCACATCGACGACCACGTGCAGGGCCTGGAACTGGTGCGCACCGGCGGCCGGCCGGGCGAGGTGTACAACATCGGCGGCGGCACCGAGCTGAGCAACAAGGAACTGACCACCCTGCTGCTCGACCTCGCCGGGGCGACCTGGGACAGCGTCGAGCACGTGCCCGACCGGCTCGGCCACGACCTGCGGTACTCGGTGGACTGCACGAAGATCTCCCGCGAGCTCGGCTACCGCCCCCGCAAGGACTTCACCCAGGGCCTGGCCGAGACCTTCGCCTGGTACCGCGACCACCGCGCCTGGTGGGAACCCCTGAAGCACAAAGCCGCCCTGTGAGCCGGTGAGCGCGCTCCCGGGGGCGGCACCGGGCCCGGAGAAGACGCCTTCCCTGCGTTCCTGTCACATCCTGCCGGGCTGATCCGTCAGGAAGGTGTCACCACCGCCAACGGCACAGGAGCTCACCATGGACGCCCGCTTGAACCTCTTCGGCAACCCGGTCGCAGGCAAGGTCCTCAGGCACATCAACTCGGCAGGCAAGGCAGTCTCGGACGCGGCGCTGCCGGCCGCGACGCAGGAACTGGTGAAGATCCGCGCCAGCCAGATCAACGGCTGCGGTTTCTGCACCGACATGCACACCAAGGACGCCGCGCACGCCGGGGAAACCCCGCAGCGCCTCCACCTGGTCGCGGCCTGGCGCGAGGCCACGGTCTTCACCGACGCCGAACGCGCCGCCCTGGAGCTGACCGAACAGGGCACCCGCATCGCGGACGCGGCCGGCGGGGTCACGGACGAGGCCTGGGCGAACGCCGCCAAGCACTACGACGAGGACCAGCTCGCCGCGCTCGTCTCCCTCATCGCCCTCATCAACGCCTACAACCGCGTGAACGTCCTCGTCCGGCAGCCCGCCGGCGACTACCAGCCCGGCCAGTTCGGATGACCGGGCGCCCGTTGCGGCACGGGACGGTCACGGGATGTACTCCACGGTCACCGGGGCTGTGTTGTTGTCCTGGTCCGGGTCGGCGGCGGGACCGGGCGGGACCGTGACGCTGCCGCGGGCCCCTTCGACGCGCTTGTCGATACGCACCAGCAGGACGACGGCGTAGGGCTCGGCCCCCGGCCCGCAGGCGACGGGGCCGCCCTTCGCCGGGCCCTTTCGGCAGTAGGAGTCCTCGCTCTGCAGGTCTTGCGGTGGCCGGGTGACGAGGCTGACGCCGTCGGGGAGCGTCACCCACATCGTGTCGCCCCTGTAGCCCCTCGGATACGGCACCTCGGTCCGGACCTCCTCGCCCACCCTGCCCCGGATGGTGAAGCCGACGGCCTCCACGTCGTCGACCCGCGTGGTCTCGAAGTCCAGTGCCCCGGCGGCTCCCCGGCTCCTGTGCGACTCGCTCCCGGTGAACGCGCCGCCGTTCACCGGCCGAAGCCGCAGCACTTCACCGGTGCCGCGCACAGCCCGCCCGGGAAGTTGTGACGGACCGTCGATATCGGCGGTGGGCCACACGCTGTAGTGCAGGCTGCCGCTCCTCGTGTCCTGGCCGGTCACGGCGATGACCGGATGGTCCGTCTCGTACGCCGTCCCCGCGGGCAGCGGGCCGGGAAAGTCGCACTGTGCCTCGGTGGCCGCTGCCGCCTTGTTGTAGCGGCAGTTGCCGTACCGGGGCAGCAGGGTGCTGCCGTCCGCCACCACCACGACGGTGATGCCACCGTCGACACCGGTGTCCCCCCGATTGCCGAAGGCGGGTATCAGCCGCACCTCGCCCCCGGGGCGCACCCCCGTCAGTTTCCTGTTCCGGGTGGTCAGATACGGCGAGCCGACCCTCACACGGGTGGTGTGCCGGATGGTGGGCGCGTCGGCGCTGTGCACGGTCACCACGATGGATCCGGCCGGGCCCAAGGCCGTACCGGGCTTCGGCTTCACCTGGAAGGGAAGGAAATCAGCTCCCTCCCCGTACTTGATGTCCGGCAGCGCGCAGGTCACGCGAAAGCCCGACCGGGCGCAGCCGTAGCCCTTGTTCTCCCCCCAGATGTCGGCCTTCCCCTTGAAGACGGACAGGTCGAAATCCGCCTCGACCTGCCTGGCGAACCCCTGGCTCCCTCTGGACGGGGCCGCGGCCGCCGCCAGGCGGATCCGGTATTCGGGGGCCCAGGGGGCATGGCCGGGCGCGGTGTAGCGCGGCAGGTAGAACGTGTTCAGCACGGACCGGAACGTCAGCACGGCCCCGGGCGCCCGCGCCGGGTGACGGGTTTTCAGGGCGACGGCGCCTGCCCCGGCCGCCGCCAGTACCACTGCACACACCACGGCCGCATACCGCCGCTTCCTGTCCGTCCACCACGCCCTCATACCGCATCAGACGTACCGGACGCCGGATGGTTGTGCGAGGGGGAGGGCGAAGGCTCCGGCAGACACGCCCGCGCATCAGGGGCGCGGGCGTGTCACTTGCCCCGGCGGTCAGGGCTAGGAGGTCTTGGTCGGCTTGGCGGTCATGGTCGGGTGCGCTGTCTTCGACGGCTTCGGCTTCGGCGTGTACTTGTGGGTCTTCGACGGAGTCGGCTTCGGCTTCGGCGTGTACTTGTGGGTCTTCGACGGAGTCGGCTTCGGCTTCGGCTTCGGCGTGTACTTGTGCGTCTTCGACGGAGTCGGCTTCGGCTTCGGCGTGTACTTGTGCGTCTTCGACGGAGTCGGCTTCGGCGAGTATTTGTGGGTCTTCGTCGGCGACGGTTTCGGCGAATGCTTGGTGGTCGTCGTGGGCGACGGCTTGGTGGTTGTCGTCGGCGTCGGCGCGGTGGTCGTCGTCTTCGACGTTTCCGGCGCCGATGTCGAAGGTGTCGCCGCGGGTGCGGCCGGGTGCTGGGATCCGGTGGCCGCTATCGCGGTACCGCCCGCTGTTCCCCCGGACAGCAGGGCCGCTGTCAGGGTTCCTACGGCGAAGGTGCGCCCCCAGTGGCTGCGGAATGTGTCATTCACGATGTTCTCCCATCTTGAACAACTGCCCCATTGGTCACTGTCGGCCTCAACCGAGGTTAGGTCGGTGCCCCCCGATCGGCGACCGGAGCAAACCGGTTCGCACTTTCAACAGAAGTGGCGAGTGCCCGTGCGCGGCCGCACTCCCCGGGCAGGCAGGAGTTGACGCCCCCCTCGCCTCCCGCCTGCGGAACGATGGCCTCCGCCACAGCGTGCGGGGTCCGCGCCTGATCGACTGGCCGGATGCTGATCAACCTGATTTCTCCGCGCCCTCCCGTTCCGGGGTGAGTGGAGATCCCGCCAGGCCGCGAGAGGAAGCGTGTGAGGCCCTGCGCCGGGCTCGCTCCAACCTGCGGACAGGGCAGGCCGGTTCACACCCGGCGGCCGCCGACGGCCAGGCTCCTGGCGGAGGGGTTCCTGGTGCCGGCCGCCGGACTCACCGTGCCGGATCCGCCAGGGCGGCCAGATCGGTCCCGGCCGTCACCGCGGCGCGCAGCAGTGCGGCGATCTCCTCCGGCTCCAGGCTGAGGGCATCGAGCGCCTGCACGCTCAGCGGGACTTCCTCGAGCCGGTACTCTCCGCGGTCCGGGTCGGCGAACTCCGGACCGGTGCGGTCCGCCTCGGACCATGACCGGATACGGGCCAGGTAGAAGTACTGGCGCTGGTGTGCGTCGGCCAGCACGTGCAGCAGGCCCGTGATCTGCGGCTCGGCGCCGGTCTCTTCGCGTATCTCACGGACCAGGGCCGCGCGCAGGCCCGGATCGTCCGGTTCGACGTGCCCGCCGGGAAACACCCGGTAGGGCGTGGCGCCCGGCCAGGTGCGGCGGATCAGCAGCAGCCGGCCGGCGGGCGTGACCAGTACCGCCCGGACACACTCGATCACCGCACCTCCCGCTGCCGGCGCCACCTGTCAGGTTACGGGCGGGGGCCGGCGGGGGCGGCGGTGTGGTAGGAGGCGAGGGCCTGTTCGTAGGTGGGCAGCAGGCCGCGGGCGGCGGCCTCGGAGAGGCTGGGGGCGTGGGTGTCCTTGTCGGAGCGGATGAGTTGTCCGGTGGTGTTCCAGGGGATGCCGATGTCGGGGTCGAGGGCCTGGATGTCGACCATGGTGCCGGGCACGTACTCCTGGGAGCACAGGTAGTTCATGCAGGTGTCGTCGCTCAGGGCGAGGAAGGCGTGGCCGAGGCCGTCGGCGAGGTAGACGCCGATGCCGGAGCCAGCTTCCTGCAGGGTGGTGTCGAACATGCCGAACGTCGGGGAGCCGACGCGCAGGTCGACGACCACGTCCAGGGCGGCGCCGCGCACGCAGGTCACCAGTTTCGCCTGGCCCGGCGGCAGGGTGGTGCCGTGGATGCCGCGCAGTGTGTTGCGCCGGGAGACGGAGAAGTTGACCTGCCGGACGATGAACGGCTGGCCGCTGGCCGCGGTCAGGCCGCCCAGCCGCCAGGCCTCGAAGAACAGGCCCCGGTTGTCCGGCAGTTGCGACGGTGTGATCCGGAAGGCGTCGCGGACCTTCATCTCCTCAATGGCCATGCGTCCTCGGTTCGTCGGGGCGTCGGGGTGCCGGTTCGTGGGACGGCGCCGGGGCCGGCGTCACCCGTGGGGTGGCGCCGGCCCCGGTGCCAGGTCAGTGCAGGGGGGCCGGTGCACTCTCCTGCGCGGGGGCGGCCTGTGCGACGGGGGCGCTCGCGGCGGCGCGCCGGCGGGAGGGGGCCCCCAGCATGGCGAAGGTGGCAAGCGCCACCGCGGTGGCGCCCACCCACATGGCGGGCACCAGGCCGTCGACGAAGTTGCGCGGTGAGGCGTAGCCGCCGTTGGCGCTGAAGATGGAGGCGAGCAGGGCCACGCCGAGGGCGGCGCCGACCTCGCGGGTGGCGGCGGTGACGCCGGAGGCGATGCCCTGTTCGTGTTCGGCGACCGAGCCCATGGTGAGGTTCATCAGCGGGGCGTAGAACAGGGCCATGCCGGCGCCGCAGATCATCAGGGAGGGCAGCTGGGCGGCGTAGGAGACGTCCGGCTTGAGGACGAACGCCCAATAGACCATGCCGGCGGTCATCATGGCGAGGCCGAGGGTGACCACGGGTTTGCCGCCGATGCGGTCGGAGACCATGCCGCCGATGGGGGCGACAACCATCGGCATGGCGGTCCAGGCCAGCAGCCGTACGCCGGCCTGCATGGCGGTGTAGCCCTGGATGTTCTGCAGGAACTGGGTCATCAGGAAGATCGCGCCGAACATGCCGACCGACATGAGGGCGCCGGCCAGGTTGATCGCGGTGAAGGCGCGGTTGCGGAACATCCGCATCGGCACCATCGGGTGTTCGGTGCGGTTCTCCCACACCACGAACAGGGCCATCACGGCGGTGCCGCCGATCAGTGCGCCCAGGACCTGGGGGGATGTCCAGCCGTCTCCGTGGCCCTTGATGAGGCCCAGCACGATGCCGAACAGGCCCAGGCTGGCCAGGGCGGTGCCGACGGCGTCCAGGCGGGAGTGGGCGATGCGGCTCTCGGCGAGCTTGCGGAAGGACAGCGGGGCAAGGGCCAGGCCGATCGGCACGTTCAGCCAGAAGATCCACTGCCAGGACAGGTGCTCGACGATGGCGCCGCCCACCAGCGGGCCGGCGGCGATGGACAGTCCGTTGACGGCGCCCCAGATGCCCAGGGCCGCGCCGCGTTTCTCGGCGGGCACGGCGGCGGTCAGCAGGGTCACCGACAGCGGCATGATGATGGCCGCGCCGACGCCCTGGACGGCGCGGGCGGCGACGAGTTCGTTGATGCCGGGCGCGAGGGCGGCGGCCGCGGAGGCGGCGGTGAACAGCAGCAGGCCCAGGCTGAAGACCTTGCGGCGGCCGAAGCGGTCGCCGAGGGCGGCGCCGAACATCATCAGGACCGCGAAGGACAGGGTGTAGGCGTTGACCGTCCATTCCAGGTCGGTGAGGCTGCCGCCGAGTTTCTCGCGGATGGTGGGCAGCGCGGTGATGATGACGAGGTTGTCCAGTCCCGCCATGAACGAGGCGAGGCTGGTGGTGAGAATGGCCCAGAAGACCACCCTCCTGGTTTCACCGCCCGGGGATGGGGGGTTGACGGTGCTCATCCGAGCATCCTTTCTGGAGGCGGGTCGTGCGAGATGCTCATCGCCGTGACCGGTCCGGCCCGCGGCGCCCTGGTGCCCGCGCGCGGGCCGGTACGGCGCCGCCGACGCTACGGACGCGCACTCAAGTCCTCCTCGAGCCCCGCTCGGCACACGGGCGCGGCACGGCGGGGCCCGGACACCGGCCACACCGGTGTCCGGGCCCCGCCGCGCCCGCGGAGAAGGGGGGAGGGTCAGGCGAGCTGGCGCTGGAAGGTGGCGATGTCGAAGTAGAGGGTCTCGTCGATCAGGACGTCGCCGTCGAAGTGGAAGAAGACCGCGACGGGGGCGTCGATGGACTTGCCGCGGTTGGGGATGCCGCGCCAGTCGGCCTCCTGCCTGCCGCGGGCCTGTGCCTCGAGGATCACGGCGGTGGGCGTGTGGTGCACGTGGTGCAGTTCGTGCTCGAGGTCGGGGAAGGCGGCCTTGAGGTCGGCGAAGTAGCCCTTCTTGATGGCTTCTTCACCGATCAGCGGGCCCTCTTCGAAGGCCTGGATGCGGTAGACGCCGCCGCGCGGGAAGGTGGCCAGCACGCCGTCGATGTCCCAGGCGATCTCGGCGACCGTGTGCTGCAGGACGACCGCCTCGCGCTTCTTGCGCAGTTCGGCGTCGGGCTGCGGGAGATCCGCGCCGGGCAGGGTGAATTCGTGTGCTTCGGTGGCCATGACCATTCCTCCACGCATCGGCCGTGTTCGGTTGGGGCCGACGCTAGGGCGCACGGCTCGCTGCGCCCTTGGGTCCGGCTCGAACTCCGGGCTTGTGCGGGTGTGTTCAGGCGGTGGGCTGGAGGGTGGCGGTGTTCTGGGGCGGGCGGTAGGTGGGGCGGTAGCCGCAGGCCAGGGAGAGCGGGGAGAGCAGCAGGCACAGGGCCGTGTCGAGGGGGTAGGGGCGGCCGGTGACGACGCGGTACTCGTCGCGGAAGGCGAGGGCGAGCAGCGGCATCTGCAGGCGGGGGGTGCCGTCGGGGCGCAGCCGGCCTTCGTTGGTCAGGCCCCAGAGGGTCTCGAAGACGGTTTCGGTCCGGTAGGCGGGGGTGGTGCGCCAGATGACCCGGGTGGGTTCGGGGCCGGGGTTCCACATGGAGTGGACGGCGCCCGGCGGGATGTAGAAGTCGGCGCCTTGTTCGTACTCGTGCAGGACGCCGTCGAGCTGGAGGTGGAGGCGGCCGCTTTGAAGGCGCATGTGTTCGGTCTGGCGGGGGTGGTAGTGCTGGGGCGGTTTGATGACGGCGGGGGCGTATTCGACTTCGACTTCGACGAAGGCGCCGTCGGTTTCGGCGGCGGTGGTCAGGAAGGTGAGCTTGTCCTTGCCGAGGTGGAGGGTGTCTCCGGGGCGTGCCATGGGCCTCTCCGTGTCCGTTGGGGGGCTGGGGGGTTGGGGGGTGGTCAGGTGGTGCGGGGGCCGGCCGGGGCGGGGGCGCGGCGGTGGCGGGGCAGTCCGAAGTAGGCGGTGAGCAGGTTGAGGACGCCGATGCCGGTGGCGATCCAGAAGCCGAGGTGGAGGCCGTCCAGCCAGGCCAGGGCGGGGGTGGTGTGGTGGGTGAGTTCGTGGGTGGTGCGGGTCAGGGCGCTGGTGGCGACGGTGGCCACGCCGAGGGAGGCGCCGACCTGGAAGGCGGCGACCAGGACGCCGGAGGCGATGCCCTGCTGGCGGGCGGGGATGTCGGAGACGCCGTGCACGTTGACGGGGATGCCGCAGCACTGCATGGACGCGCCGAGGATGAGCAGGGCGGGCAGCAGGTGCAGCAGGTAGGTGCCGTTCTGCGGGGCCTGGGTGAGCAGGAGGAGGCCGAGGACGGAGCCGGCGGCGCCGGCGAGGTAGACGGGGCGGGGGCCGGCCTTGTGCATGATGCGGGTGGCGGGGGCGGTGACGAGGATGGCGACGACGCCCAGTGGCAGGAACGCGAACCCGGACTTGAGGGTGGAGTAGCCCAGGGTGCGCTGCAGGTAGTAGCTGCACAGGAAGAGCACGGACGCCTGTACGCCGCTGGTCAGGACGCGGCCCAGGCCCGCGGTGGCCAGGGAGCGGGTGGCGAACAGGTGCAGCGGCATCAGCGGGTCGGGGGTGCGGCGTTCGATGAGGAGGAACGCGGCCAGCAGGGCGAGGGAGGCGGCGGCCGGGGCCAGGACGTAGGGCGTGGAGGCGGCGCCGTGGTCCTGGATGTTGACGATGGCGTAGACGAGGGCGGCCAGGCCCGCGGTGACGGTGACGGCGCCGGCGATGTCGGGGCGTGAGCCGCGGATGCGGGTCTCGGGGCGGCCCCGGGACAGCAGCAGGACGCCGGTGACGGCGACGATCCCGAAGGGCAGGTTGATGTAGAAGATCCAGCGCCAGCTGAGGCTGTCGGTGATCAGGCCGCCGGCGATGACGCCGAGGGTGCCGCCGAGGCCGGCCAGCGCGGCCCACACGGCGAGCGCGGTGGTGCGTTCGCGGCCCTTGGGGAAGGTGGTGGTGACCAGGGACATCGCGGCCGGTGAGAGGAAGGCGGCGCCGCAGCCCTGCAGGGCGCGGGCGGCGATCAGCAGGCCGGCGCCCTGGGCGAGTCCGCACAGCAGGGAGGCGGCGGTGAACAGCAGGGCGCCGAGCAGGAAGGTGCGCCGCCTGCCCCAGCGGTCGGCGGTGCGGCCGCCGAGCAGCATGAGGCCGCCGAAGCACAGGATGTAGGCGGTCAGCACCCATTCGACGGCGGTGGCGCCGGCCTTGAGGTCGGCCTGGATGGCGGGCAGGGCGAGGTTCACCACGGTGGTGTCGAGGAGCACCATGAACTGGGCGAGGGCGACGAAGACGAGCAGGCGCCAGCGGCGGGGATCCGCGGCGGCGGGTGCGGTGTCCGTCGTGCGGGGGGCGGCGGTGTGGTCGGTGGTCATGGCTCCCTCTCGGATGAATCTGCCTCCCGCCCCCCTTGCCCCCCTCCTCCTCCTGCTGCTGCTTCTTCTTGCGCCGGCGGGGTGGGGGCGGCAGGGGCGGCCCGGTCAGGCGGCGGGTGCCTCGATGTAGCTGAGGGCGTTGTAGATGGTGCGGTCGGGGTCGGTGATGGCGCGCCGGCCGTGCATGACACGGGTGTTGTCGATGACGGCGGCGTCGCCGTCCTGCCAGTCGAGGTTCTCGGTGAGGCGGGCGGTCACCTCTTCGACCTCGGCCAGCAGCTGCGGGGACAGGGCGGTGCCGTCGGCGAAGGTGATGGTGGGCTTCTCGTAGTTGAAGGAGGGGCCCAGGATGCTGTTGGCGAAGGAGGGGCGCGGCCCGAACACGGTGGTGCCGGCCGCGGGGGTGGTGAAGGAGTAGCGCACCCCGCCGTCGTCCTGCGGCACGATCTCGGTGCCCGGCAACTGGCCTGCCAGCGCGAGGAGTTCTTCGACGCCGATCTCGTCGGCGGGCTTGGTGCGGCCCAGCAGGTGGTGGGCCATCGCCCGCCACTGCGGCTCGGCGACGTAGCGGCTGTAGACGATGTCCTGGGCCGCGAACGCGGTACGGGCCTGGGGGCTGAGGGCGTCCCAGACGCGGTAGCCGTCGCAGACGGTGGTCTGGGAGCCGGAGGAGGCGGCCTTCTCGCAGAAGAACCAGGCGAGGTGGGAGCGGAAGGGGCTGTTGCCGTTCTCGGTGTGCAGGCCCACCTCGTCGAAGCCGGCGTCGACCTTCTGGGCGACCTCGGAGTAGAAGTCGCGGGCGGGGTCGAGGGTGGTGGAGGTGGAGGTGTGCTGCACCAGGGCGGTGAAGGCGTCCATGTCCGCGCCGAAGCCGCGCAGCAGCAGGAAGCCGGCCTGGGAGAGCAGGTCGCGCAGTTCCTTGGGGTCGACGCCGTCGAGGCCGCCGGGGCCTGCGGGTTCGACCAGCAGGCCGCTGCCGGTGCCGTAGGGGGTGGTCTTCATAGCCGTGCTCATCTGGATTCCTCCGTGGATACCCCAGCCTTCGGGCTGGGGAGGAAACGGACTCCTGCGGAGCAGGGCAAGGGAAGACGATTCGCCGCCAGGGCGGATCGTCGTTCACCAGCAACTGCCCGCGGATGCAGTAGCGTTGCCACGCTCGGCCGGTGATAACCAAGCTGGCCGGGCCTACCGCCGGGCTGGCGGGATGTCAGGTCTGTGGAGCTGGCGTAAGACTGCTGGGCGTACCAACGTCCCCCGCCGTTGATTCGGGGCAGCTGCTGTCTGAGAAGCGGAAAGCTCAACCCGCGAGGGAAGAATCCCCCTGCTTCAGCTGGGGGAGATGTCAAGCCTTCTCCTTGGTCTCGCCGCCGCGGGGGGCCGGGGTGCGGGGCTGCTTGAGGACGTGCGCGCGCACGACGTCGCGGCGGGGGCGTCCGGTGACGGTGAAGCAGGTGGCGTAGGCGGGGTCGTCCTCGGACATGAGGTGGACGACGGCGGCGCGTTCGATGCCGGAGAGTTTTTGCCGGCCGAAGTCGGTGATCTCGCGGCGGGCGGCCTGGGGGTCGAGGCCGGCGTCGATGACGAACAGGCCGTGGACCTGGTCGAGGCCGTCGGCGACGACGGCGGCCTCGCGGACGAAGCCGAGTTCGCGGTAGCGGGCCTCGACCCATTCGGGGGCCACGTTGCGGCCGCCCGCGGTGATGACGAGGTTCTTCTTGCGTCCGGTGATCCGCAGATAGCCGTCGGCGTCGATCTCGGCGAGGTCGCCGGTGTGCAGGCGGCCCTGGTCGTCGACGACGACGCTGGAGGGGTCCTCGCGGGTGTAGCCGGCGAACAGGGAGGTGCTGCGGATGAGGAGTTCGCCGTCGTCGGCGAGTTCGGCCCGCACGTGGTCCAGGGGGCGGCCGACGGTGCCGAAGCGGACGGCGCCGGGGAAGTTCCAGGACACCACGGAGGAGTTCTCGCTCAGCCCGTAGCCCTCGTGGACGGTCAGTCCGTAGGCGTCGAGGCGCTGGAGGATCTCCGGGGGGACGGGGGCGCCGCCGCAGGCGATGAAGACCGGCCCGTCGTGTCCGAAGATCCGCCGGTGGCGCTCGGTGACGCTCTCGGCGGGCTGCTGGTCGCACAGGGCGAGGAAGAGGCCGGCGACGGTGGGCGGCACGACCAGGGCGGTGGGGCGGGCCGCGCGCAGCAGGGTGAGCATGCGGGGGGCGGCGTCGGCGGCGGTGCCGACCAGGGCGGTGCCCGGCGGCAGGAAGGACACCGAACCGCCTGCCAGGAAGGGCATGTAGAGGCCGGCGACCTGCTCGATGAGGAGGCTGAGCGGGACGATGGACAGGTAGCGCTCGAAGATCTCCGGGCGGGTGCGGGCGCGCAGGGAGGTGAGGAGTTCGTCCAGGCCGTGGCGGCGGATCTGTACGCCTTTGGGGGCGGAGGTGGTGCCGGAGGTGTGGATGACCTTGACGATCTGGTCGTGTGCGGGGATCTGCGGGGGCGCGGCGGGGCGGGGTGCGCGGGCAAGGTCGGGCAGGTCGAGGGCAACGGCGGGGCAGCCGTCGGGGAGGACGGGCTGGGGGGTGCTGGTGCGCCAGCGGGCCAGGGCGGCTTCGCCCGCGCTGTCGGTGAGGCACAGGTCGGCGCTCTGCAGGAGGGAGGCGGCCTGCTGGGCGGTGAAGGCGGTCGGGACGGGGATCTCGACGGCGCCGGCGAACAGGGCGGCCAGGTCGGCGGCGACCCATTCGGGCGAGTTCTCCGCGAGCAGTCCCACCCGGGCCGGCCGGCCCAGCGCCTGGGCCTGTTCCTGGAGCCGGGCGGCCAGCGTGAGGGCGGCGCCGGTCAGGTCGCGGTAGCTCCAGGCGGCGGGCGCCGAGCCGTCGGCGGCCAGCACGCGGACCATGACGGCGTCGCTGCCGGCCCGCTCCAGGAGCCCCTGGGCGAGGGAAAGACGGGTGGGGGTGTCAGGCGGCACGGGTGAGCACCCCCTGCTGCGGGCGGTTGCTCAGCAGCCGCATGTCGACCGAGGTGAAGCAGTAGCGGCCGATGGCGGCCAGCAGCAGGGTGGACTGCTCGGCGGCCTCGGCGTAGCCGACGACGGGCCGGGTGTCGTAGTAGGAGCCCCACGCGGCCCGTTCGCCTTCGGGCAGGCGTTCCGCGCTGGCGTCGGCGAGGGGGTGGAAGACGCAGCCCAGGCGCTGCATGAGGGCGGCGAGCCGGCCGGTCATGGTCATCACCGCGTACGGGCGGCCCAGGCAGGCCATGATCAGCGGGATCGCCTTGATGATCTCGGCGCCGGCGGCGGCCCGTACCGAGGCGATGGAGCCGATCTGCAGGACCTGGGAGCGTTTGACGGGGGCGCCCACGGCCCGGGTGATGACGTCTTCGACGGGGGCGTCGAGGTAGCGCTCGAGCAGGATGCTCTCTTCCTCGGGGAAGGACAGGCCCGCGCAGGCGAGGACTTCCTCCTGGCCGTCGGCGGCGGTCTCGAAGAAGGCGAGGAAGCCGTCCGGGTCGGGCGAGATGCTCGCCTGGTACTGCTTGGCGAACACCAGCCGGGCAAGGTCCGCGGCGGTCTGCCAGTCCGGGGTGCCGCGCTCGGACAGGGTGATTCTCATGTGCTGCGCTCCCTAACAGGGTGGGGTGGGACGCGAAGGGGGACTCATCGCCCGAACACCGCGGAGCGGTGCGCCGCCGGCCGGGCGTGCACGGCGAGTCGGGCGGCCCGCAGGGCGCTGTTGATGGAGGTCTCGGCGAGGATGCCGGGGGCGGCGACGCTGTCGCCGGCCAGGTACACGCCGTCCCCGCGGTCGATGGCGGGCCGGTCCCGCCAGCTGAGGCCGGGCAGGTCCAGGGCGCCGGTGCGGCCGCGGGAGACGCCTTCGCGGCGCCACAGCAGGCGGGTGCGCCAGCCGGGGGTGGTCAGGTCGAAGAGTTTCTCCAGCCGGGCCAGGGCGTCGGCCTTCGACTCGCCGGGCCGCAGCGGCATCTGTCCCTGGAACAGGGCCTGGCCCTTCGGGGCGAGGGAGGGGTCGTGGTCGGAGTACTGGGAGGTGAAGCCGCCCTCGTCCATGTCGAAGGAGACGTTGCCGTCCTTCTTGGAGTGGGTGACGGCCATGTCCAGCAGGGCGGCGGTGCCGCTGGGCCATTCAAGGCCGGGGTCGCTGAGCAGGCTGCGCGCGGAGGCCAGCGAGGTCGCCACGATCACCGGTCCGCCGGCGGGCAGTTCGCTCAGCCGTGAGCCGGTCTCGATGACCACGCCGCGGGCGCGGGCGACGCGTTCCATGCGCTCGATCAGCGCGCCCCAGCCGCCGATGAAGTAGCGGCTGGGCAGCGGGAAGCGGGGGGTGCCCACGCGCAGCAGCCGTTCCCACACGAAGGCCGCCGACAGGCGTCCGGGGTCGCCGTCGAAGAGGATCGGGCCGAGGAAGCCGAGGGCCTCGTTCACGGTCTGCTGGGCGAAGCGTTCACTGGCCCAGTCCTGGAAGGAGCGGTCGACGGGGACCTCGATGCCGCGGTGGCGCCAGGTCATCTTCATGTAGCCGGACGGCAGGGTCATCCGCAGCCGGCCCTGGTGGCGGAAGCGCATCCGGGTCCACTCGTGGAAGGACAGCCGCACGTAGCGGCCGGCCAGTCCGCGCTGCAGCAGCCAGTGCCAGGCGTCGCCGTTGTCGAAGAAGGTGTGCGGCCCGTCGTTGGTGACGTAGGGGCCGGCGGCCGAGCGGGCGCGGCCGCCGGTGTGGGAGTGGGCCTCGTGGACGGTGACGCGGGCGCCCTGTTCGGCGGCGGAGATCGCCGCGGTCAGGCCGGCCAGTCCGCCGCCGATGATCGTGATGTTCGCCATGGTTATCGCACTCACTTCGCCTTCGAGGGCCCGCGGGCCGGGGTCGGGGGTCAGCCGTCGAGGGTGGCCATGGCACCGACGGGGTAGCGGTCGCCCGCCGTGGAGCCGTGGGGGGCGATCTCGTCGAGGGCGGCGAGGTCGGCCGCGCTGAGCTCGACGGCGGAGGCGGCGAGGTTCTCCTCCAGGTAGGTGACGCGTTTGGTGCCGGGGATGGCGACGACGTCGTCGCCCTGGGCGAGCACCCAGGCCAGCGCGAGCTGTCCGGCGGTGATCTGTTTGGCGGCGGCCAGCGCCTGCAGCCGCTCCACGACGTGCAGGTTCCTCTCGAGGTTGCCCTGCTGGAAGCGGGGCACGACGCGGCGGAAGTCGTGTTCGGCGAGGGCGTCGAGGCTGCGGATGGCTCCGGTGAGCAGGCCGCGGCCCAGCGGGCTGTAGCCGACGAAGCCGATGCCCAGCTCGCGGACGGCCGCAAGGACGCCGTTGGCCTCGACGTCGCGGGTGGACAGGGAGTACTCGGTCTGTACGGCGGTGAGCGGGTGCACGGCGTGGGCGCGGCGGATGGTGGCGGCGGACGCCTCGCAGATGCCGAGGTGGCGGACCTTGCCGGCGGTGACGAGGTCGGCGAGTGCGCCGGTGGATTCCTCGACGGGGACGGCGGGGTCGACGCGGTGCAGGTAGTACAGGTCGAGGCGGTCGGTGCCCAGCCGGCGCAGGGTGGCGTCGATGGAGGTGCGGATGTAGTCGGGGCGGCCGTTGAGGCGGCCGGTGATGGTGCCGTCGGGGGTGACCTCGTTGCCGACCTTGGAGGAGACGGTGATGCTGTCGCGGCGGCCGGCGATGACGCGGGCGACGAACTCCTCGTTGCTGTGCGGGCCGTAGAAGTCCGCGGTGTCCAGGAGGTTCACGCCCAGTTCCAGGGCGCGGTGCGCGGTGCGCAGGGCTTCCTGGTCGTCGGCGGGCCCGTAGGCGAAGGTCATGCCCATGCAGCCGAGTCCCTGCTCGGAGACCTCCAGCCCCTGGCTGCCGAGTTTTCGTTGCCGCATCATCGGTTCCTTCCTGAGCCGTGCACGGGGCGGTTGTCGTCTAGCAGTGACCGTCTAGCAGTGACAGTGTCGGTGTCTTTGCTAGAGAAGTGGTGGGGTGCCGGTCCCCCGGTGCTCGGACGGCCCGTCAGTCGGCGGTGGTCAGTTCGCTGGTGACGGACATCCAGGTGTGGCTCGCCGGGGTGGCGTTGGCGGCCAGGTGGGTCCACGGGTCGGTGCCCAGCACCGCGGCCGCTTCCTGGCGCAGCCAGGAGTCGAAGGGGTCGGCGGAGGCCGCCAGCCGGCGGGCGGCGCCCTGCGGGTCGCGGGCCTCGATCCGGTGGACCAGCACGTCCTGGCCGCCCAGGGGCTGGAGGGCGAAGGACTCCTGGAGGATGCCCGCGCGGCGCCGGGAGGCCTCGTAGGCGCGCAGCCGTGCTCCGGCGAGCTCGGCCTGAAGGGCGTGCCAGGCGCCGGCGGCGCCGGGCGGCAGCGGCAGCAGGGCGCCGGCGCTCGTGACGGTGCGGCGGGCCGCGGCGCGGGCGCCGTTGCGGGCGGCGGGGGCGAGCCGGCGCAGGCCGAGCACGGCCAGCATGTTGGACTCCACGCCGATGCCCCAGCGTTCGGCGATCAGGCCGTCGGCCAGCAGCCGCCACACCACGACGCCGGTGAACTCGATGGCCTGTCCGGTGGGCGGCGCGCCGAGGAAGTCGCCGAGGTGGGTGCCGCGCCAGGTGTTGTGGATGACGACGTGGTCGCCGTGGGCGCTCATGTCCTCGATGGTCACGTGCAGGTCGGGGAAGCCCTCGCGCAGGCCGGCGATGGTGTAGCGGACGCCTTCGAGGCCTTCGGGGGCGCCGGGCAGCGGCTGGTGGTCGATCATGTCGGGGCTGTAGATCTCGTCGACGACGGAGAAGTCGCCCTGGTTGACGAAGGCGTCGAAGACCCGGCGGATGGTCTTCTTGTTGCGTTCCTCCACGCTTTGGGCGGTGCGCTCCGTCTCTTGTATCGACACGTTCTCTCGTCCTTCGGTCTCGGCGTCCCGCGGGTGCGGGGCGCAGGTCACAGGGGCGGGGTCGGGGGCGCGGGGCGGTCAGTGGCCGGGGAAGGGGGCGTCCCAGGTGAGGGTGAGGCCCGCGTACAGGTAGCGGCTGGCCTCGATGGCCAGCAGCAGGACCGTGTCGCCGGGGCGGATGCGGCCCTCGCGCCAGCCGGCGTCGAGGGCGAGGGGGACGGCGGCGGAGCCGGTGGCGCCGACGTCGGTGAGGTTCTCCACGATGGTCTTGCTCAGGGCGGCCTGGTCGGCGGCCGACAGCCCGGCGGCGGCGTACTCGCTGGCGAAGTACTCGGCGTTGCCCTCGGGCAGCACGCACGCGTCGAGGTCGGCCAGGGCCAGGCGGGAGCGGGTGAGCAGGTCGTGGATGCCCTCGACGAAGACGCGGGGGCCGAACTGGGCGGTGCCGGGGATGTCGAGGCGGATGTCCATCAGGCGGGGGCGGCGCTGCTGTTCGGCGAGGGGGGCGTCGGTGCCGCCGCCGACGATGAGCATGCCGGGTTTGCGGGCGCCGCCCAGGGAGCGGGTGGCGAAGACGGGGCGGCGGCGGCCGTGGGCGGAGCCCTCCTCGCCGGCGCGCAGCACCAGGGCGCCGGCGCCGTCGCCGAAGGTGTAGACGGTCAGCCGGTCGCGCATCCGTACGCGTTCGGGGTCGCGGCCCAAAAAGACGGGGGCCAGCAGCGGGGAGACGGCCTCGGCGCCGATGACCAGGGCGGTGGTGTAGGTGCCGTCGGCGAGCAGGCGGCGGGCGATGTCGTGGGCCTGGACGGCGCCCACGCAGCCGGCGCGGACCTCGATGACCGCGCAGTCCTCCAGGCCGAGCTGCTGCTGGACGTAGGTGGCGGCGACGGGCAGGAGGTAGTCGGGGCTGGCGGTGGACAGGACGATCAGGTCGATCTCGTCCGCCTGGACGCCGGCCCGCTCGAGGGCCTGGCGGGCGGCGGCGGTGGCCATCTGCGAGGTGCTGGTGGTGTGGGCGCCGGTGGCCGGGTCGACCATCCAGTGCCGGCGCTTGACCTGGATGCCGTCCAGGACGTCGGCGGGCAGCGGGCCGCAGAAGCGGGCCAGGGTGTCGTTGTCGAGGGCCTCGCCCGGCAGGTGGGCGCCGGTGGCCAGGACCGAGACATGGCGGGCGCGGGGTTCGGCGGGCGGGGCCGGCGGGGTGTGGGGCATGGTCAGTTCTCCGTTGCGGGACGCAGGACGAGGCTGATGTGGGTGCCGCCGAGCGAGGAGCTGTTGATGAGCACCGGCCCCGCCGCCGCCCCGCTTGCCGGGGTGGTCCAGGCGGTGAGGGCGAGGAGGGCGGCCAGCTGGGCGCCCGCGCCGACCGGTTCGCCCAGGGTCTGTTTGGGGGTGTGCACCGGGCAGCGGGCCTCGGCGGCCAGCCGGCCGGTGGCGAGGGCCTCGGGGGCATCCGCGCGGGTGAGGCCGGCGGCGTTGGCCCAGATGCCGGTCAGCTCGCCGGGGGTGAGGCCGGCGTGGGCGAGGGCGGCGCGCATGGCGCGCTCGACGCCCTCGCCCTGGGCATTCCAGCGGCCGATGCCGGCCGCGTCGCCGGCGGCGGCGTGGCCGGCGAACTCGGCCAGGATGCGGGCGCCGCGGGCGAGGGCGCTGGATTCGCGTTCCAGGACGAGGGCGATGCCGGCCTCGGCCAGGGTGTAGCCGGCGTCGCCGAACAGCGGCAGCTGGCGGTAGGCGGCCAGCACGCCCGGGGAGAGGTCCTCGACCGCCGGGCACAGCACCGCCTCGGCGCGGTGCTGCAGCAGCAGGTCGTGGGCGACGGTCAGGGCGGAGGCGCCGGCGGCATGTCCGGTGGTGACGGTGGAGGTGGGGCCCTTGGCGCCGACGTGCATGGCGACCTGGCCGGCGGCGGCGTTGAAGACGGTGTTGGGGAAGACGGCGGGGCTGCCGTGGGCGGGGCAGCCGCCCAGCACCGGCAGCAGGAAGTCCTCGATGCTGCGCATCGGGCCCAGTCCGGTGCCCAGGACGACCCCGGTGTGCTCGTCGGCCTTCAGGCCGGCGTGGGCGAGGGCGGCGCGGCAGGAGGCGACGGCGAGCTGGGAGAGGCGGTCCATGCGGCGCCGGTCGCGGGCGCCGATGTGGGCGGCGGGGTCGAAGACGGCGCGGGCCACGCGCAGGCCGTCCTCGTCGGCGCCCAGCCGCCGCCCCTGCCGCCAGGCCTCCCACAGCGCCTCCAGGCCTTCGCCGGCGGGGGTGAGGGCGGCGCCCCCGGTGATGACGACCTTCTCGGCGGCGGGCGGGGCGGGGACGGTGAAGCGCCGTCCGGAGGGCCAGCCGAAGGCGACGCAGGCATTCGCGCCGGCGAAGGCGAAGTTGTTGGACAGGGCGGCGTTCATGGCCAGTTCGCGGCCGGTGTCGGGGACCGCGTCCAGGCCGCACTTGGGGTCGGTGCCGGTGAAGTTGGCGGTCGGCGGGGCGATCTGTTCGACCAGGGCCTTGACGGTGACGATGGCCTCGACCGCGCCGGCCGCGCCCAGCAGGTGGCCGATCATCGACTTGGAGCTGCTCAGGGCGGTTTTCTGGGCGGCCTCGCCGAACGCGGCGCGCACCGCGTTGGACTCGGCGGAGTCGTTCTTGGGGGTGCCGGTGCCGTGGCCGTTGATGTAGCCGACGTCCCCCGGGGTGATGCCGGCGGCCTTCAGGGCGCCGCGGATGGCGCGGGCGGCGCCCTCGCCCTCGGGGTGCGGGGCGGTGGCGTGGTAGCCGTCGGCGGACAGGCCGTAGCCGAGGACCTCCGCCAGGACGGGGGCGCCCGCGGCGCGGGCCACCGACTCCTCGGCCAGCACCAGCATGCCCGCGCCCTCGCCCAGGGACAGGCCGTCGCGGTCCTTGGAGTAGGGGGCGGCGGGTTTGGCGGACAGTGACTGGAGGCTGGTGAAGCCGGCGAACGCGGTCTCGGTGAAGGCGTCGCTGCCGCCGGCGAGCATCGCGTCCGCGCGGCCCGCGGCGATCGCCTCGGCGGCGTGCGCGATGGCGTGCGCGCCCGAGGCGCAGGCGGTGTTGACGGACAGGGCCGGTCCCTTGAGAGCGAAGGCGGCGCTGAGTGCCTCGGCGATGGCCTGCGGCGGGACCAGCAGGTAGTGCAGGGCGTCGTCGGGCAGGGTGGTGCCCTCGCGGCTGCGGCGGGCGAGTTTCTCGGCGCTGCGCAGGCCGCCGTTGCAGGAGCCGAACGCCACCCCCCAGCGTTCGGCGGGCAGTCCCGCAAGGCCCGCCTGCTGGAGGGCTTCGGCGGCGGCGGTCAGCGCGAAGTCGACGGCCGGTTCCCGCTCGCTGCCGCCGAAGGCGGCCAGGTAGTCGTAGGCGGGCCGGGACAGCGGGGGCACTTCGCCGCCGATGGCCGTGCCGTAGCCGTCCATCGGCATGCCGGTGACCGGGCCGATGGCCGAATGCCCGGCCCGGATGCCCTCCCACAGCGCGGCGGCGCCCTCGCCCTGGGCGGTCACGGCGCCGACACCGCAGACCACCACGGTCCGGGGCCGGGCCGCGGTGTCCGGCCGTACGGCGCGGTCGTGGACGTCGGTCATGGCCGCACTCCTTTCGGATATGGCGGGTGTTGCGGGTGTGTCGGTCATGAGGTCCGTCCCAGGGCGACGGCGACGGCCTGGCCCTCCAGGCCGCGGGCCAGGGCCAGGGCGCTGTCGGGCCGGGTGTGGCGGGGGGTGAGGGGGACGTAGTCGAGGTCGCACTCGGCGGCGGGGTGGTGCAGGTTGAGGGTGGCGGGCACGGTGCCGCTGTCCAGGGCGAGGGCGGCGACGGCCGCGTTCAGTGCGCCGGCGCCGCCGACGAGGTGTCCGGTCTGCGGTTTGACGCTGCTGATCTGGGCGGACTTGGCGGCCGTGCCGAGGGCGTCGTGCAGGGCGACGGTCTCGCTGGCGTCGCCCTGCAGGGTGGCGCAGCCGTGCGCGGCGATGTAGCTGCCGTCGGGGAAGGGCCGTGCGGCATCGGCGAGGGCGCGGCCGATGGCGCGGGCCAGGCCGCGGGCGCGGGGCTGGGGGCTGGGCGGGCGGACGCAGTCGTTGCCGGCGCCGAAGCCGGTGATCTCGGCGTAGCAGCGGGCGCCGCGGGCCAGGGCGTGTTCGCGTTCCTCCAGGACCAGGAGGGCGGCGCCCTCGCCGAAGACCGAGCCGGAGCGGTCGCGGTCGAAGGGCCTGAAGGCCTCGGTGCCCAGGTCGGTGCGGGTGCTCAGGACGCCCAGGCCGTCCATCTTGGACATCGCCCACCAGCCGGTGGCGTCGTCGTAGCCGCCCGCGAGCACGAGGTCGGCCTCGCCGCGGCGTACGGTGCGCATGCCCCGGCCGATCGCCATCGCGCCGGAGTCGGCGGTGCCGGCGAAGTAGGCGTTGGCGCCGCGGATGCCGTACTTCTCGGAGATGTGGAAGGCGGCGGCGGGCTGCAGTCCCTCGACGAAGAACAGCGGGGCGATCACCGAGGAGGCGCTCTGCCCCAGCCGGTGCAGGTCGGGGGTGCCGTCGTCGGCGCGGACGGCCTGCAGCTGGGCGATGAGCTCGTCCATGCGGGGCATTTCCTTGTTGCTGCCCAGGAACAGGCCCGCGCGGTGGCCCAGGTCGCTCCCGTCGTCCAGGCCCGCATCTTGCAGGGCGAGGGTGGCGCCGGCCAGGGCGAGCTGGTCGCCGCGGCACAGCATGCGCAGGGTGCGGCGGGAGGCCCACTGGGCGGGGGTGAAGGAGGGGATCTCGGCGCCGATGCCGGTGCGCAGCGGGGCGGGGTCGTAGGCGCGCAGCGGTCCGATGCCGCAGCGGCCCTCCAGCAGGCTGTGCCAGGTCTCGGCGGCGCTCTGGCCGATCGCGGTCATCAGGCCGATGCCGGTGACCATCACGCGGCGGCGCTGCTCGCTCATGCTGTGCCCTCCCGGGTCGTCTCGTCGCTGACCAGGGCCAGGACGCGGGCGGTGGCGACCACCCGGCCGCCGGCCCGGGCGGTGGCCCGGCACTCGGTGCGGTGCGGGCCGTGAGCGCTCACCTCGACGGTGAGGTGGACCTGGTCGCCGGGGCCGACGAAGTGCTTGAAGCGCACGCCGCGCACGGCGGCCAGGCGCCAGGTGCCGGGGCCCGCGGCGGTACGGGCGAGCGCGGCCATGCTCTCCAGCAGCAGCACGCCGGGCAGGACGGGGTGGCGCGGGAAGTGGTCGGTGAAGCAGGTCAGGGTGGCGGGCACGTTGCGCACGGCCGCCGCCCGCTCGCCGACGACGGCCTCCAGCAGCCGGTCGAAGCCGCCCGGCCCGCCGCCGGAGACAGGGGCGGGGGCGGGTCCCGCGGCGGGGACAGGGCCGGGGGTGGGGGTGGGGGTGGGGGTGGGTCCCGCGGTGGGGACGGTGGTGGTCATGTGTCCTCCCGCGGGGCGCCGACGACGAGGCTGGTGTTGCTGCCGCCGAACGCGAACGCGTTGATCAGGGCCGCCGCCACCGGCATCGGGCGGGCGGTGTGCGGCACGTAGTCGAGGTCCAGGCCGCGGTCGGGCCGCTCGAGGTTGACGGTGGGCGGGACCAGGGAGTGGCGGATCGCGCCGAGCGCGGCCAGCACGCCCAGGCCCAGGCTGGCGGAGGTGAGGTGGCCGGCCATCGACTTGGGGGCGCTGACCACCAGACGGCGGGCGTCGTCGGCGAAGACCTTCTTGATGGCGACCGTCTCGGACTGGTCGTTGCCGTGGGTGCTGGTGCCGTGTGCGACGACGTAGTCGATGCCGGCGGTGCCCAGCCCGGATTCGCCGATCGCCGCCTCCATGGCCTGGACGGCGCCGGAGCCGTCCGGCGGGGAGTCGGTGATGCGCCAGGCGTTGAGGGTGGAGCCGTAGCCGAGGACCTCGCCCAGAATGGGCGCGCCGCGCTCGCGGGCGGCGTCGAGGTCCTCGAGGACGACGGCGACGGCGCCCTCGCCGATCACGAAGCCGGAGCGGTCGGCGTCGAAGGGCCGCGAGGCGTGCTCGGGATCGTCGTTGTGACGGTCGGTCAGCGCGCCCAGCAGGCTGAAGCCGAGCAGGTCGAGCCAGGTGGTCAGGGAGTCGTAGCCGCCGGCGACCATCAGCCGGGCGTCGCCCTCCTGGATGGCGCGGTAGGCCTCCCCGATGGCGTGCCCGGAGCCGGAGCAGGCGGTGGAGATCCCGATCATCGGCCCGGTCGCGGACATCATCCTGGCCATCGCGCTGAGCGGCACGTTCTGGTCGTCGGTGAGGGTGACGGCCGGCGGGTGGCACAAGAACGCGTCCGCGCGGCCGGTGGTGGCGCGCAGGTGGCCGACGTCCAGGAGGGCCTGCAGCTCGGGGCGGCCGACACTCGCGCCCATCGCCACCCCGCGCTCGCCGAAGTCGTACACCTCCTCCCCCAGGTCCTCGGCCCGCGCGGAGCGCAGCGCCTCCCAGGCGGCCGCGACACCGAACAGGCCCACCCGGGAGAGGTGTTTGCGCCCGATGCGGGCCGGGATCGCCGCGGCCGGGTCGAAGTCCTTGACCTGGGCGGCGATACGCACCGGGAAGCCGGCCGCGTCGAAGGTGGTCAGCGGCCCGACGCCGCTGCGGCCGGCGGCCAGGCCCTGCCAGGTGGTGCCGGCGTCGTTGCCCAGCGGGGTGACGGCGCCGACGCCGGTGATGGCTACTCGGGTCATCCCACCGGCCCCCCGCCCTGCAGCTGGTGCGCCATGCGGCGGGTGGCGGCCGGGTCGTCGAGGCGTTCGGCGTCGATGAGCGCGCACAGGATGCCGCTCGCCTCGAGGACGTTCTCGCCGTCCACGGTGACGGTGCCGTCCAGCAGGGCGGCCTCCTCGGTCATCGACTCGACGGTGGCGTGCATGCGCAGCACCTCGCCGGGGCGCACCGGGCGGTGCGCGGTGGCCTCGCCGACCGCCAGCAGCGCGGCGCGCAGCCGGTGGTCGGTGGAGAGCATGATCAGCCAGGTGGCGGACTGGCACAGGGCCTCCAGGGCCAGCCCGAAGGGCAGCGCGGGTCCGTCGCCGGTGTCCTGCCAGTAGGTCTCCTCGGCGGAGGTGACCTTGCGCGCGGTGATGTGCTCGCGGGGCGCGCAGGTCTCGATCCGGTCGATCAGATGGAATCGCATCGTCGTCTCTTCTTCCGTTCCCTCACGCGTCCGTTACGGGCGGCCGATGCCCAGCTGGGCGGAGAACCCGCCGTCCACGCAGAGCAGTTCGCCGGTGGTGTAGCCGGAGTCGGGGCCGGCCAGGAACACCGCGGCCGCGGCGACCTGATCGGCGGTGGCGAACCGGCGCAGCGGGATCTGCCGCTTGATGCTCTTGCCGCCGTCGCGCTGCAGCACGCCGTCCACGAGTTCGGTCGGGGTGAACCCGGCCAGGACCGCGTTGACCCGTATGCCGAAGCGGGCGAGTTCGACGGCGGCGCAGCGGGTGAAGGAGTTCAGCGCGCCCTTGGAGGCCGAGTAGTTGGCCTGGCCGATCCAGCCGCGTTCGCCCATCGCGGAGGAGATGTTGACGATGGTGGCGTCGCCGCGGGCCATGAACTGTTCCAGGACGGCGTGGGTGCAGTGCCAGGCGCCGCCGAAGTTGGTCTTCATGACGTTCAGCCAGGCGTCCGGCGGCGCGTCGTAGATGAGGCCGTCGTCGCTGGTGCCCGCGTTGTTGACGAGGATGTCGAGGGGGCCCAGGAGGCGGGTGGCCTCCTGTACCAGGCGGGCGGCCTGCTGCGGGTCGGCGACGTCGGCGCCGACGGCCGCGGCCCGGCCGCCCGCCGTCTCGATCTCCTTGACGACCGCGGCGGCGTCCTCCTGGCGGGAGCGGTAGTTGACGGCGACGGCCGCCCCCTGTTCGGCCAGGGCCAGGGCGATGGCCCGGCCGATGCCGCGTGAGGCACCGGTGACCAGGGCGGTGCGGTCCTTCAGCTTCATCTGTCTCTTCCCGTTTCTGCTACGAGGGGGCGGTGGCCGGCCGGGGCCCGCGCGGGCGGGAGGGGCGGCGGGGGTGCGGGACGCCGTTGGCCCGCACCGCCACCGGCCCCCGGAGGGGAGGGGTCGGGGTTCAGGCGGCGTGCTGGGCCGCGGCCCGCTCGGTCAGCAGGTCGGTGAGGTTCTGCACGGTGAACAGGCCCAGCACGCCCTCGGCGGTCAGCGGCTCGCTGAGCTGGCTGCGGTCGAACTGCGGCAGGACCTTCTCCAGGTGGGTGAGGCCGGTGTCGTTGACGACCTCGTTCTCGTCGCCGAACTCCTCGTCGGGGATGCCGCCCTGCAGCAGGGCGGCGATGTCGGCCACGGTGATCTTCACCTTGGTGGCGCGCTCGATACGGAAGAGGATGTCGAGCAGGTCGATCGACTCGGCACCCAGCTGCCCGAGCAGGGTCGCCTCGGGCACGGCCTCGGCCTCGTCGATGCCCAGGGCGTCGGCGATGGCGGCCTGGACCGCGGAGAAGTAGTCGGTCGAGGTGGGGGTCAGGGTTTCGGACACCGTTGGCTGCCTTTCGGATGGGTCGTTCCGCCGGTACCGGCCCGGGGGCCCGCACCGGACGGACGGGAGAGGAAAAGAAGAGAAGGAGAAGGAGAAGGAGGAGAGGAAAGAGGAGGAGAAGGGAAGAGGCGGAGGTGGAGAGGCGGAGGGAGCGGGCGGCGGGGGCGGTGGGGGCGGGCCGGGGGCCGGTCCGCGCGCCGGGTCAGGCGGCGGCGCCAGGGGCGGGCTCCTGCCCGAGCTCGCGCAGCAGTGCGGAGATCCGGCGCGCGTCGTGGGTGCTGCGCACCACGGAGTGGACGCCGGTGCGGTTGGCGAAGCCGCTGAGCACCCGGCCGGGGCCGACCTCCAGGCAGCCGTCCACGGCGTGCGCGGCCGCGGCGCCCAGCACGTCCACCCACCGCACCGGTCCGGCCAGCTGACGGCGCAGCAGATCGCGGGCGTGGCCGCCGTCGCGCACCAGGGTGCCGGTCACCGAGCTGATCACGGGCAGCCGGGGCGCGCTGAAGCGCACGCGCTCCAGTTCGGCGGCGAACTCGTCCTCGATCGCCCGCATCAGCGAGCAGTGGAAGGGCGCCGAGACCTTCAGCGCCACCGCCCGCTCGGCGCCCGCGGCCAGCGCCCGGCGGGCGGCCTCCTCGACCGCGGGGCGCTGCCCGGAGATCACGGTCTGGCCCGGCTCGTTGTAGTTGGCGATCTCCACCACGCCCAGGGGGGCGCAGTCCGCGCAGATCTCCTCGATCCGGGCGGCGGCAAGGCCCAGTACGGCCGTCATCGCGCCGCCGACCTGTCGGGAGACCCCCGCCATCAGCTCGCCCCGGCGGCGCACCAGCCGCAGCGCCGCCTCGGCCTCCAGCACCCCGGCGGCCACCAGCGCGGGGTACTCCCCCAGGCTGTGCCCGGCCACCACGGCGGGCACGAAACCCGCCTGCTCGCGCAGTACCTCAAGGACCGCGAGGCTGGTGGCGACGATGGCGGGCTGGGCGATCTCGGTCGGGGCCAGCTCCTCTTCCGGCGCGGTGCTGCACAGCGCGGTCAGCGGCAGGCCGGTCGCGTCCTCGGCGCGGGCCAGGACGCGTCCGGCGGTGCGGGGGTGTTCACGCAGCAGATGCCCGGCCATGCCCGCGCGCTGCGAGCCCTGCCCGGGAAACATCGTGAAGAGATTGTCGATCATCCCCGTTCCTGCCTCACTGAGTTGTCGGAAGAACCGTCGGAAAAACTGCCGGAAGAGCTGTCCGAAGAGCTGGAAGAACGGTCCGGGAGAGCTGTTTTCAGAGCCGGAGAAAGGTCATCGAGCGGTCGGCGAGCGGTGCTCGATTCTGTGAATCTGCCACGGGGCTCTGGCGCATTCCTTGAATGCGTCTGGACCGGCACTACGGCGCCCGGCAATCAGCAACTAACGTGCTGGCATGGTGAGGATGAGTGCAGACGAGCGGCGCCGGAGCGTCATCCGCGCGGCCGTGAGCGAATTCGCCCGGGGCGGGTACGACGGCACGTCCACCGAGGCCATCGCCCGGCGTGCGGGGGTGTCGCAGCCGTACCTCTTCCGGCTCTTCGCGGGCAAGCGGGCGCTCTTCCTCGCGGCGGCGCGGTGCTGCCTGGCCGACACCGCCCGGCTGTTCACCGAGGCCACCGAGGGCCTGGCGGGCGAGGAGGCGCTGCGCGCCATGGCCAACGCGTACACCCGCGTCATCGTCAAGGAGCCGGAGCGGCTGCTGATGCAGATGCAGGTGTACGTCGCGGTGGCGGCGGGCGAGGCGGACGGTGACGCGGCGTTCGGGGAGGCGGTGCGGGCCGAGTGGCGTCGGCTGTGGGACACCGTCCACCGGCCGCTCGGCGCGGACACCGGCCAGACCACCACGTTCATGGCCTACGGGATGCTGGTCAACGTCCTGGTCTGCCTGGGGTTTCCGCCCGGGGACCCGCTCTGGGACGGGCTGTATCCGGCGGCGCGGGCCGGGGCACGGCAGCCGGGCGCCCTGCAGCGGCGGCCGGCGCCCGGCTGACGCCCGCCGGGCGGGCGGGACCGGTGGGACGGTACGGCGCCGGGCTTGACCGGGCTGGACCGGGCTGGACCGAAAACCGAGGGGCCGGATCCGGGCCGGGGCCGCGGGGTGCGGCCGGGACGCCAAGCCCAGGGCCGAGGACCCAGGCCCGCGGTCTGTCCTCGTGACCCGTGGCTCGTGAGCCGTGGCTCGTCAGCCGTGGCTCGTGAGCCAGAGGCGGCGGGTACGGGGCCGGTCCGCCGGACCCGGAACCCGGGACCCGACCCCCAGACCGCCCGTGGCCCGTGAGCCGGGGGCCGCGGGCAGGACAGCCGGGGCTGGATCTCCGGTCCGGGACCGGGCTACGGGGCCGGGCCCGGCCCCGTAGGGCCGGGCCCGGCCCCGTAGCCCCGCAGTCCGTGGTTCAGGGGCCGTGGGCCTGGTCCGTCCGCGGGGCCCCGGGCCCACGGGCACGACAGCCGGAGACGGGGCCCGCAACCGGGCCTGGAACGGGGGGTTTTGGGGCGGGGGCCGGGGCCGCGAGGGCGGGCGTCAGTCCACGGTGGCAGCCGGGGCGGGGGCCGGGCGGCGGGCCGGGGCCCAGCGGGTGCCGTAGGCGACCTGGCCCTTCTCCGCGGCGGCGAAGGCCTTCGTGTTCCAGTTCTTGCGCATGAACGCCTCGCGCGCCCGGATCAGCAGCGGATTCCGCACCGCGCCCATCCGCCCGATCCGCCAGGCGATGCGCTGCAGCGGCGCGGTACGGGCGCGGCGTTCGCGCTCGTAGCGGCGCAGCGCGGCGATGGGGTCGTCGGCGTGCTCCAGGTGCTCGGCGAGGACCAGGGCGTCCTCCAGGGCCTGGCAGGCGCCCTGGCCGATGTTGAAGGTGATGGGGTGCGCGGCGTCGCCGAGCAGGGTGACGCGGCCCTGGCCCCACCGGCGTTCGGGGCTGCGGCCCTCGACGTCGCCGCGGATGATGCCCTCCTCCGGGGTGGCGGCGAGGATGTCGGCCACCGGGCCGCCCCAGCCGCGGTGGCGGCGCAGCAGCATCTCCCGCACGCCGGGCGCGTCCCGGCCGCCCGCGGGCCCGTTGGCCACGCTCATCCAGTGGACCAGGCCGGGTGCGACGTCGTAGTAGGTGAAGCGGGTGCCGGGCCCGAACATCGCGTTGAAGGTGCCCGGCGGGATGTCCGGGTGCTGCAGGGGGGAACGGCCGCGCCAGGCGATGTAGCCGCTGTAGCGGTTGCGGGCGGGGCCGAAGAGGGCGTCGCGGACCGTGCCGTGGATGCCGTCGGCGCCGATCAGCAGGTCGCCCCGTTCGCTGCCGCCGTCCGCGAACCGTACGGTGACCCCGTCCTCGTCCTGCTCGAAGCCGGTCACGTGGGCCCCGGTGCGCACCGGGGAGCCGTGCAGGGCCTCGCGCAGCACGCCGTGCAGGACGGAGCGCTCGACGGCGATGGTGGGTGCGCCGTAGCGCTCGACGAAGTCGCCGACCGGCCAGGCGCCCAGCACCTCGCCGCGGTGGGTGCTGAAGTGCGCGACCTGCTGGGCCGGGGCCGTGCGCAGGACCTGTCCGGCCACGCCCAGGCAGTCCAGCGCGAGCACGCCGTTGGTCCAGATGTGCAGGCCCGCGCCGCCGTCGCGCAGTGCCTCGGCCCGTTCGAAGACGACGGGCTCAAGACCGGCGCGCTGGAGCGCGAGGGCCGCGGCCAGGCCGCCGATCCCTCCGCCGGCGATGAGTACGCGACGGGCACGTCCAAGGGCCATGGGTCTGTCTCCTCGTGGCTGTCCGGGCGGATGTCCCCGCGGGGAGGGGACGGCACTCCGCTGCGGCCCGGGGTGCTCCCTCGTCCTTGCGGAATCCCCTGCGGACCACTGAAGTTGTCAACGCTAGCATTCCAAGCAGTGAACTTGATAGTGTCGGCAGGACATCTAGCGTTGATAAATCCACGTGGCGGCAGGCCATGTGGCAACCGGCAGACGGACAAGGGTGGTTGTGATGGAAACCCTCGTACAGACCCTGGCCGTGGTGGCCACGATGGCCAACGCGGTGGTCTACGGCACCGACGTCTTCTCCGCGATCGTCCAGCGGCCGGCCCTCGCGCACGTCGACGACGCGGTGCTGACCAGCACCATGGGGCAGATCCACCGTTTCGGGGACCGCCGGATGCCCGTCCCGGGCGTCTTCGGCCTGCTCGCCACGGTGGCCACGGCCGTCGCGGCCGGGTTCGGCGGCCGCGTGACGGCGGCCGTCGCGGCGGCCGTCGCGGCGGCGGCCCTGGTGGTGTGGCTGGCCGTCTACAACAAGGTGAGCGCGCCGGTGAACAAGGAGCTGACCGACGCGGCCCTCGACTGCCGCACCGCGCCGAACGCGCGGGGCCTGCAGCGCACCTGGGACAGCGTCATCAACGCCCGGGTCGTGCTGCAGGCGGTGGCGCTGGGCGCGATGTGCGTGGCACTCGTGGCGTCCTGACACCGCGGGAGGCGGCCGCCGCGGAGACGGGCGCCGCGGAGACGGGAAGGGGGTGGGGAAGGGAAACCCGCGGGTCTCCTGCCCCATCCCCTTCCCGCCTCCCGCCTCCCGCCTCCCGCTTCCCGTCCGCGGCGGCCCCTACTGCAGGGCGATGCTGCCCAGGACGGACATCTCGGTGTCCTCGTCCGGGCCGTCGGTGATCTCACTGCCGAATGCGGGGCTGAGCTCCGGCTCGTTTCCTGCGGGATTCTTCTTCTTGCTGACCACGGTGGTGTCCCTTCGGGCGTGAGCGGCCAATACCGTACTGAGATTCACGAAGGTCCGCACCGCGCGTCAAGGCGCATTGCGCCGCGTCCACCGGAATGCGAGGCGCCCTCGAGAAATCCGGTAAAAGACATACGCATTCCGCACCGCACTCCCCCGCGGCCGGCGGGAATCAGCGCGCCGCCCGCCCGCCCGAATTCCCCCACTCCCCCGCCCCCGCCTTCCCCGCCCTTCCCTTCCCTGCCCCGCCCCTTCCCCTTCCCCGTCCCTTTCCTCCCGCAGTGGTCCGGCCGGGCGCGGGCGGCGGGTCACGCCGGTTCGGCCGGGGCGGGCCGGGACTGGGCGAGGGCGTCCGCGAGGGTCCGCCAGATCTCCGCCGCGAGGTCGATGTTGGCGTCCGCCTGGGCCTGCTGCGCCAGGGTGCGCAGCCCCTCCACGCCGGAGGCGTCGCCGCCCAGGATCAGCAGCTGCTGGCGCAGGATCTCCAGCCGCACCCGGTCGCGGTAGGTCATCCTCGGCTCGTCCCCGGCCAGGTCGCCCAGCAGGGCGCGGGCATCGTCGTAGCGGCCGGTGGCGAACGCCAGATCGGCCTTCAGCGCGGTCAGGTCCTGGCGCAGGGCGGGCGTGCCGACGAAAGCGAGGGCGGCCTCGGCCTGGGCGGCGCACGCCTCGGCCCGCGCGGGGTCGGGGGGCAGGGTCTGCAGGTGCAGCCGGCCCGCGGCCAGCCGGAGCCTGAGCCACAGCACCAGGTCCTCCTGGCTGCTGAAACGCTCCAGGGCCGCGTCCAAAAAGGCCTGCGCCCCGGTGTGGTCGCCCTGGCGCACCCGGACGGCGGCGGCCGTCCACATGGCCTCGGCCCACAGCGCGTCGGTGCGGCCGGCGACCAGCGCGGCCAGTTCGTCGGCGTGCACCCGCGCCTCCGGCACCTGCCCGGCCTCCGCCTGCACCGACACCAGCGCCAGCAGCGCGGCGGCCCGGTCCTCCACGCCCAGGTCCTCGCCCAGGGCGAGCCGGTGGGCGGCGACGGCCGCGTCCAGGGCGGGGGTGATCTCACCGAGCGAGCGCAGGCAGCGGGCCAGCCGGGTCAGGCCGCGCACCCGCAGCTCGGCCGATCCCACCTCGTCGCCGAGCGCCACCAGCCGGTCGAGGTCCGCGCGTTCGGCGGCGTGGTCGCCCTGCAGCCGGGCGGCCCGGGCCAGCAGCCACAGCGCCTGCCAGCGCAGCACCGCGCTCTCGTGGCCCTCGGCGGCCAGCGCCGCGCGCAGCGCCCCGATGGCGTCCGCGGAACCGGTGGAGGACGCCAGCGTCAGCGCGTGCGCCAGGGAACCGGTGACCGGCTCCTCGAAGTCGGCGACGTCCAGGCCCAGCCGGCCCGCCAGATAGCCCACGGCCCGGTCGGTGGGCTGGCGCGCCCCCGATTCCAGGCGGGAGAGATAGCCGGTGGACATGCCCTCGCCGGCCAGCGCCGTCTGCGACAGCCCCTGGGCCGTCCGGAGCTTTTTCAGGCGGTGTCCGAACGCGGGCTGTCGCAGCATGACCGAATCCCCTGGGGTGAGCGGGCAAGAAAGTTTCGCCGGGAGCCGCCCCGAGCGTAGGGCGCCGGGCAACACGCGGGCAAACCTTTGCCAGGCCCCCGCCGGGAATCTCGTGCCGCTCTCACGCGTCTCTCACGCGCCTCTCGTGGACTCCTCCAGCGTTCCTCCAGCGCGGCGGGGCACGCTCGGCAGGACCCGGCCGGCGCACCCGGCCGGGTGCGGAGTCCTTGTGCAGGTCAACGCCCGGGAGTCGACGATGAGGCCATCGGTGTGCGCACCACCCCGGGCGGCGTGGACGGCCACCGCGGGACACGGCAGCGGCCCCTCCCCGGCGGCGGACACCGGCCACCCCGCCCCGCCGGCGCCGGACGCACCGTCCGACGAGGACATCGGCTGGCCCAAACGCTGCGCCCCGCCCGCCCCGTAACCCACGTAACCCCCGTAACCCCGTGCCCCTTTGCACCCCTGGTGCGGGTGCGACGGATCAGGACAGCGGCGCGGCATGGCCGGAGACGGGCGTGCGCGGGAGGCTGGCGCTGCTGCGGTGGGCGGGGCGGTCAGCCGGAGGGGGCGTCGGCTGCGGCGGCGGCCGGACGCAGGGGGGCGGCCGGGGCGCGCAGGCCGGATTCGAAGGCGTAGATCGCGGCGTGGACCCGGTTGCGCAGCCGCAGCTTGTGCAGCAGGTTCTGCACGTGGGTCTTCACGGTGTGCTCGGACAGGGTCAGCGCCCGGGCTATCTCCCCGTTGGACAGGCCGCGGGCCAGCAGGTCCAGGACCTGGCACTCGCGGTCGGTGAGCCGGTCGGGGCTGACCGGCGAGATGGGCGCCGGCGGCCCGGCGGCCGGCCGGCGACCGGGCGGGGGCGAGGTGGGGCCGTGCACCAGGGTGTATCCGGCGGCGGCCAGGACGACCGCGGAGGCCAGCTGCCCGGCGGTGGCGGTGGCCGGCAGATGGCCGCCGGCCGCCCGGCCCGCGGCGTCGGTGCGGCCCGGGCCGCCGAGGGTCAGCAGCGGCAGGTCCCCGCCGCCGAAGGCCTGCGCGGCAAGCTGTCCGCCGCCCGGTGCGCCGTGGGCGACCAGGACGTGCGGGGGCCGGGCGGCCAGCGCGCGCAGCAGCGGTGGTCCCGGTTCGCTCTCGCCGGTGACGCGGATGCCGGGGTGGCCCTCGAGGAGAGCGGTGATGCCGCGGCGGGCGAGCGGGTCCTCACCGATCACGTGCACGCGCACGGCGGCCGGCGCGCCCGGGCGGGGGGCCGGGACCGGGCCGGCCGCCTCACCGGGGCCTGGGTCAGGGCCGGGGGCCGGTGCGGGGAGCACGCGGAGTGTGGCGTGCCGCTCGTCCATGGCGGTCTCCTCCCTGTCTCCCGGGATGTCCCACCGGTCCCTGGACGTCCTGCCGGTCCTTGGATGTTCAGCCGGGTCCTGGATTGTCCTGCCGGTCCTTGGATGTTCAGCCGGGTCCTGGGTTGTCCTGCCGGTCCTTGGATGTCCCGCCCTGCTCACCGTAGGCGGCGGGCGCGGCCGTGTCCGGTGCGCTCCAGCGGGCCACGACCCGTCCGCTACCCCCCCCTCTGACTCCCGCGCCCCCCGGGGGGATCAGGCGGCGGCCTCCACGGCGGCCAGGGCGTGCAGCCGGCGGCGCAGTTCACGGCGGGCGGGCCGGCCGCCCGGCCGGCGGGGGACGGCGTCGAGGGCCTCCAGGCGGCGGATCTGCTCGCCGGGGCCGAGCCGGGCGTTGGCCTGTTCGGCGACCGAGTCGAGGATGTCGAGCAGGCCGCGGTCGTCGCCGGGGGGCCTCTCGCGCAGGACCACGCCGGCCCAGACCAGGGCGCCGCGTGCCGGGTCGGGCCAGTCCGCGACGATGCAGTCGGCCACCCGCGGGTCCTGGCCGATGACCCGTTCCACCACGGCCGGGGCGACCAGGGCGTCGTCGCAGGCGAACACCGCCCCGGACGCGTCGACCAGGTGCAGTCCGCCGTCCGCGTCGAGATAGCCCGTATCGCCGGTGGACAGCCAGCCGTCCGCGTCCGGCACCGCCCCGGCCGGGCCGGCCGGGGCGGTGGGGCTCAGCTGCGGTCCGCGGATCTGCACCTCGCCGGTCGACCACACCGGCGCGGGCAGCGTGCCGCCCGGCAGCACGACCCGGCACTCGGTGCCCGGCAGCGGCACCCCGACCGCGCCCAGACCGGGCCGCGAGCCGGGCGGCTGGTGGTGGGAGAGGGTGCACACCTCGGTGAGGCCGTAGCCCTGCAGGACCGGCACGCGCAGCGCGTCGCGCAGCCGGCGGGCGCGGTCGGGCTCCAGCGCGCCGCCGCTGACGTGCAGGGCGCTCAGCCGGCGGGCGCCCGTCCGGGCACCGGCGCCGCCCAGCCGGGTGTCGCCGGCGAGGCGGTGCAGCCGGGCGGGCGGGGCGTAGAAGTGGGTGGCCCCCGCCCGCGCGGCTGCTTCCAGCGCCCCGAAGGGATCCGGGCCGGGGCACAGCACCTGCCGGGCCCCGGCGTGCACGGCCGAGTTGAGGTGCACGGCGTGGTACTGCGGCAGGTGGTTGAGGACGACGGAGGAGGGGCCCAGGCGGTGGGCGAGGGCGGTCTGGGCGGCGCCCGCGAGGAGGTTGCGGTGCGTCAGCCGCACCCCGTTCAGCCGGCCCGCACCGTCCGGGGCGAACTGCAGGCACGCCACCGCGTCCACCCCCGGCGCCGGTGTCCGCGCGGGCACACCGGCGGGCACCGACGCCAGCGCCCGCGCCAGCGGCACACCCCCGCCCGCACCCGCTGCCCCGCCCGCCGGCCGGTCCGTTGCCGCGTCCGCCGGGGTGTCCGTGAGGACGACGGTGTGCAGCAGGGGCAGCCGGTCACCAAGCCCGGCGAGCAGCCCGGCCAGCGCGGCGGGTACGAAGGCGATCTCGGCCCCGGCCGCCGAGCACACCTCGTACAGGGCGGCCGGCCCCATCAGCGGGTCGAGCAGGGCGAGCGGGTGGCCGCTGCGGACGGTGCCGTAGTACACGGCGGGGAAGACCGCATCGAGGGTGGTGGCCGCGGCGACGACGGCGCCGGCCCGGCCCGCGGCGCGCCGTACGTAGTGGGCGATACGGTCCGCCTCCCGGTCCAGGGCCGCGAACGTCACCCCGGCCCCTGTCCCGGCCACGGTGAGGGCCGGGGCGTGCGCGTCACGGGCCGCGGCCCGCCGCAGCAGGTCGTCCAGCGGGCTCTCCAGATACCTGAGGATGGGCACGGCACGACCTCCCGGCGGCAGACGGCACGAACAGCGGATGTCCGGATGCCCCACGGTCGGCGGCCGGGCTCGAGACCCCTTCGAAACCCGCTGGAGATCGGCGCGCCCCCGCGCCCCCGCACCGGCCTCAGCCCCTGCAGCCCGTGCGGGCGGTGCGGGCGGTACAGGCGGGGCGGGCGGGGCGGGCGGGGCGGGCATCCGCGCCTGCAACCTGCCATTTCCCGGCAAGGACGACGGTCCCGAACGGGGGGGCCTGGTTTCCGCGGTGGCTTCTGCCGGGACGCGTCCGGCCGCAGGTGGGGTGAGAGCCGGGTCAGTGCTCGTGCCCGGCGGCTTTTTCGGGCTGGATGTGCGTGTTGTCGGCGGTCCAGCTCGCGAGCATGCGCAGGGCGTTCTCCGATGGTGATCCGGGCTCGACGGTGTACAGGCCGAGCGTCTGGTCGGGGTCGCCCATGGGTGTGAAGGCTTCGAAGCCGAGGGTGAGGTCCCCGACGAGCGGGTGGTGTTGACTTGCTCTCCCTGCTGTAGCAGGGAGATTCTGGTCTTCCTCACCGGGTGCTGTGCCGCTGCGCGGCACGAGT
>NZ_JAGXJM010000407.1:0-254 GCF_019091445.1 Streptomyces sp. GbtcB7 | reverse complement strand
CGCATCCCCTGGATGAGCTGCTGCCAGACCTCCTCGCGGAACTCCGTACGGGCGTGTTCCTTGACGGCGTCGTGGACCACCTGGGCGAAGTCCTCGTTCTTCCACTCGCGGCGGGCGAAGCCGACGAGCGAGAAGCCCGGCGGCAGCAGCCCGCGGTTGGCGAGGTCGTACACGGCAGGCATCAGCTTTTTACGTGACAAATCGCCCGTGACGCCGAAGATGACCAGGCCCGACGGCCCCGCGATACGCGGGAG
>NZ_JAGXJM010000406.1:0-255 GCF_019091445.1 Streptomyces sp. GbtcB7 | reverse complement strand
GAGATCGACCTGCTCTCGGCCACCCATCCGCTCGTCATGGCGGCTACTGAGGTTCCGGGGCATAGGCACGCGCGGTTCCCCTCGGTCCGCATTCGCGCTACAGAAGGGGCCGCCGCGGGGCGGTATCTGGTCGTACTCGCGCATGCCGAACACGCGAGCCGGGGTGGTGACGAGATATGGGGCGCCTCCGTCGACGACAACGGACTGTCGAAGGGCGATGGCCCAGCAGATGCGGTCCTGGCTGCGCTGGCCAAG
>NZ_JAGXJM010000405.1:0-255 GCF_019091445.1 Streptomyces sp. GbtcB7 | reverse complement strand
AATAGTCGCGATGATTTCCATTGTCAGGATCAGCAAAAATAGCTAACAGTCGTATGTTACAGTGGTGGTGGGACTCGCAATGTAGACTGGTGTCTCATACCATCGTAACCTTATCTTCAATTATGGAGTCATCATGGTTCATTCGTCAACAAGTTGTATGGTGATAGCTATCAACTTGATGAATGGGTATCTATTCATCATTCATGAAAGACTCGCATCAACCTTACATCAACGTATCTCAATTATTTCTCTCTC
>NZ_JAGXJM010000404.1:0-255 GCF_019091445.1 Streptomyces sp. GbtcB7 | reverse complement strand
CTCCGTCACGCTCTTGATGGGGAAGTCTTCGGCGGTGCGCTCTCCGAGGTACGCGTCCAAGTTCTGCCGGAACTCGTAGGTGGTGGTGGTGAAAGGGAACGGGGTGAACTCGAGCGTGATGGGCACGACGGTTGCTCCGCTGTTCTGCAGTGCCCCAACGGAGGAATCCCAGAGCGCTTGCTCGTCCTCCGTCGGATCGACCGGCGACGCAATACCGACTCGTGCACCTTCCAGAGATGTAGCGCTCAGTTCACC
>NZ_JAGXJM010000403.1:0-255 GCF_019091445.1 Streptomyces sp. GbtcB7 | reverse complement strand
AGCTTCGGATCGGCTCTGGCCCTGCTCACGAAGCTCCAAGATCTTTGCCTTGAGCGCAGCCGCGCGAGCGTTCTCCTGCGCCCGGAGCGAGTCGGGTGTCCGGCCGTTCTGCACGTACTCCGTACGGTTGCGGAGCCAGTCGGACAGCGGCATCTGCTGCAGGGCATCCATCTGCTCGTTGTACTGACGGTCGTACTCGACCGGGTCGTGCTTCTTGTTCCGCTTGAACGGACGCAAGGTGACATCGAACGTGTC
>NZ_JAGXJM010000402.1:0-255 GCF_019091445.1 Streptomyces sp. GbtcB7 | reverse complement strand
ATGAGTTTTAGGTTCGAAAACGAAAAAAAATAGGGTTTCACACGATGTCAGTCAATCGTTTTTCGTATAAAAAATGATGTTTAATTTAAGTTAACTAGTTCGATGGGGAGTCTAACGAATCTGAAACATGGTGGATTTTTTTCAGTATACCTATTTAATCATCATGTTTACATTTGATGGTCAAATTTTTATTTTCACATATTTATGACCTCAGATCACCACGTGCCTACTAAAGTGGTATAACTTGTTTAGTAG
>NZ_JAGXJM010000401.1:0-255 GCF_019091445.1 Streptomyces sp. GbtcB7 | reverse complement strand
AATGAGCAATGATAACATCAATGTATGGCCTTGAGTGAGATTTCTGTCGTAGGAATGCTTGCTGCACATTTGACTTGAATCTCTTATCAAGTTCATTTGAGGCTCAAAGACAATGTTGGCCATTGCACTCTTGTGCATTCTGGCACACCATTTGTTCCTTAGCATACTCCATTTGTTCCTTAGCAAACATCTATTTTTCCTTCGATATTTCTCACTGTCGATGTGAGAGTTGGCTGTAACTTTTATTGAATTTAG
>NZ_JAGXJM010000400.1:0-255 GCF_019091445.1 Streptomyces sp. GbtcB7 | reverse complement strand
GTGTCGGGGCGGAGGGGAACATGAGCGCGGGCGGGCAGACGGGCGCGAGCCGGACGGCGATCGCGCGACTGGGCGGTTTCACCGCTTTCGTCTGGATCGCGGGCCTGGTCGTGGCGGGCATCGTCGCCCTCGTCTACGCGGACGAGGGCGGCTTCGACGTGGGTGCGGTCGGTGTCGACGAGGACTACGCGAGCGAGCCGTGGACGAGCCCGGACCCGATCGTCGCGGACGACCGCGGCGGCGGGGTGTACGAGG
>NZ_JAGXJM010000399.1:0-255 GCF_019091445.1 Streptomyces sp. GbtcB7 | reverse complement strand
CCGAGAGCGGCACGGCGACCGCGCCGACGCGCACGTGGATCGCGGGTGCTGAGCCGGCGTGCACGCGAAGCTCCAGGCTGCGGTCACGGAGCATCACGTCGACGAGGTGGCCGCGGTATCGGATCTGGAACCCGACCCGGGTGAGGTTCGGCGGCAGTTGGGGGGCGAAGACGAGCTCGTCGTCACCGAGGGCCATGCCGGCGAAGGAGCGGACGGGTAGGTCGATGGTGCCGGCCATCGCGCCGAGGTGGATCC
>NZ_JAGXJM010000398.1:0-255 GCF_019091445.1 Streptomyces sp. GbtcB7 | reverse complement strand
CGCGCCGTTCCTGTCGGACGACCAGGTGGCGGAGCTGTACTCCTCCTCCAAGGCGATCCTCAAGGAAGCCGGCTACGTCGGCGCCGGCACCGTGGAGTTCCTCGTCGGCACGGACGGCACGATCTCCTTCCTCGAGGTCAACACCCGCCTCCAGGTCGAACACCCCGTCACCGAGGAGGTCGCCGGCATCGACCTCGTCCGCGAGATGTTCCGCATCGCCGACGGCGAGGAACTCGGCTACGGCGACCCCGCCCT